>JAFQPV010000356.1 GCA_017411585.1 Clostridia bacterium
CCTTGCCGCACCTGCCGCAAGCCAGCTGCCGATAAAGATGCCGATTTCGCTTCTGTCCTCTAAGTAGGTGATTGTGTTTTTCAAAATTTCTACCGTATCCGCATCGCTGTGTAGCCCTACCTCGCCAATTGGGAACAGCGGCATCAGCATACTCGGATGGCGCACAAACAGATTGTCCGGCGCGTCCTCCGAATCCTTTAAATGCTTGCCGCAAAGCCCTTCTTCGGAAATGGCATACGGCGCCATGTTATTCATAATTTCCTTGACTTTGCCTAAAATTGCATCGTCCTTGCCTAAGATTTCAGCCGCCTCCAGCGTAAACTTAAACAGATACTTTACGCTCGACACCGTAATGACTGTATCGTGCGAAAGCGGACCCTGCTCCGGACAGATGTCCGGATACACGCTGTAGTAGCCGCGTGTTTCGTCGTATTTGAAAATTGCGCAGTAAAATTCGCAAAGTCCCAAAAACAGCGGATAGGCATCCTTTTCCAGATAGTCCTTATCCAAGCTGTATTCATACAAAAACCACAGATACTGCGCACACCACGGCCATACACAGTAGTAAAATTCATACGGATAGTCGCCGGCAATACCCGGTGCGTTGTGGATGTTTTTCGCGTAGCGCTTTGCCAAATCCACATAGGACAAAAGTCCGTCGGAAAAGACCTTGGCAAGGTCTAAGCGGTTCGAAGAAAATACGCCTGCAAACGCCGCCTGGATATTGACATCCCAGTACCACATGCTGCCCCAGAGGTTTGGATGCCTCGTATCCCAAAGACCGTTCAAGCCACAAGCGTGGTGCTTCATTACGCCGTCTTTGCCGCTGCAGCAGTCGAGCGCATACTGGTTGATAAAATAGATGTGCTCTAAAAACTTATCCGGAATCGAAATCGAGGATTTTTTGAAAAACGCATCCCAGTATGCCTTATGCTCGGTATACATTTCTTCAATGCTGTTTTCGTAGGCATCCATCACGGCAATGCCGTCTGTTTCCGGCTTTTCGTAGTTAAAGTCAGTAAACACGCTTGTTAAAATATAAAACTCTTTCCCGGCCTCGGTAATTTCTATCGCCGCGCCGTGCGTTTTTTCGTTCATTTTGCCCTTTGCACCCACCAGGCGCACCATCCCTGCAAAGCGGAACACCTTTTTGCCGAAGGTGTGTTCTACGGTGTAGACAAAGGTTTTTTCGTCTGTCTGCGTATAGGTCACGCTTGGAAATACCATATCCCTTTGCGGTGTAAGCTCGATTTCAAATGCAGACAAAAGACCGCTCTCGCTCTGCTCAATACGGCTTATGATGCAATCCTTTCTTGCAATGCGCGTATCGATACACACCTTTTTTGCACCGCCGAGTGTGAACACGGTTTTTGCATCCTCGGTATAGAGCGCAAGCTTGTTATCCGCGCCCTTCAGTTCCTCCGCAAAACGAAACGCAAAATCGCCCGTTTTCGGATGCTGCCCGGAGATTTTTCCTGCCCAGTTGGCTTTATAGGACGGCTGGCGGTGGTTTCGATATTCTGCAAACGGCTCACCGCCGACAGGCCGGTTGCCATCCGCCATTTTGACGCGCGCCTCGTGCGCTTCGCCCGGATTGTCCGCAATCGGCATTGCCTTTAATTGCTCCTCCGGCAGCACATGCTCTTCGCGGTTATAATATACCTCATAGTGATTGGTCGGCATATGCAATACATTTTTTTCATAATACAGCATTGCCCCGTAAACACCATTGCCGAGCGGCAGTGCATTGTCCCAGTGGCTGTCTGTATTTGTATAAACAACGCTATGTTTCATTTCATCACACCTTTGCTGATTTTTTTATAAAATTATCGTAGCACAGTCAAAAATGCAAATCAATTTCCAAAACGAATATCTATGGACAAAACAACGATTTTATGTTATGCTTGATTTGAAAGGAGGGTGGAAATATGCAAGGGCTGTTCCTGAAACTGACAGAAATACCAAAAATCGGTTTTGCACATCATTTTCAAGCAGAAAACTATCAGGCAAGCTACATGACAAAAATAATCAGCATTGAGCTTGTTTATATTAAAAGTGGTAGTTTCACCGCTGAATTGTATGGCAAAAACTACGATATCTGCCCCGGCAGCATTCTCGTTTTACCGCGCACCCTCCCCCTGACGCTGACAGCGGAAAAGGTGTCGTGCACACGCACTGCACGGTGCAGCTTCTTCTAAATACGCCGCCGGTTTTTATCGACAATGCAGATAAAGAAGCATATGAACTGACAGACGGCATCGTTTTACCGTTTATCACGCCGCCCTGCCCGGAAAACGAAAGCATAAAAAAAGAGCTTTATGCCATCATCTCTTCCATCGGCACGCTCGGCGAGGACGGCAAGCTTTCAGCCGCGCTCAGTGCGATGGGGATTTTAGCAAAGCTTAATCGTATGTATCGGCAAGCAG
>JAFQPV010000357.1 GCA_017411585.1 Clostridia bacterium
AAAAATAATCAAATTCAGATTGATAATCACGATAATCTGCAGCATTTGCATGAAAATACTAAATATGCCTCTGCCGTCTAACATCAAGGCATCCGGGAAAAAGAATGATGCCAGATAAACCAGAGCGCAGTATAAACCCAAAGTCAAAAATGCTACAATAAGATTAGACATCGGTCCCGCCACGGCAATGAAGGCTGTATCGCGCTTTGGATGCTTGAGCATCCGCAAATTAAACGGCACGGGATTTGCCCAACCGAAGCCGAAAATCAGCATACAAATTGCACCGAACAAATCAAAATGAGCCAATGGATTTATCGTCACTCTGCCCATCAGTTTTGCCGTTGGATCGCCAAGCTTATAGGCGATGTACCCATGCGCGGCTTCGTGAACAGAAATTGCAATTAAAACTGCGGGAATACGCATCAAAAATGCGACAATAATGTCGACAATATCCGCATTGCCGGCAAGCAAAGAACCAACCATGTCGAACCTCCGTTGTAAATACATATATATTTATATTATAGTACAAAGCAATCAACTTGTCAAAAATATTTTATTGTAAACAAAAACATCCACCAAGGTATATTGATTCACTCCTCCGCCCTGCCAGCCTTGACAATTTTTCTTGACTGTATTATACTACACCCAGTATATTATACAATGCACATTCTCAACAAAGCAAAATATCAATTCATCAAAAAAAGGAAATGCTTATGGATTACGAATTTACGGTCACAATTGCAAATCAACCCTACAAGGTGTTTCTGCAGCCAGGTTTTGCACAGTTTAATAAATTTGCGCCACGTCTGCACAAGCATACCTATCCCGAAATCCACCTTTTTTCTTGCGGTAACGTGCAAATGGAGGTGAACGGCATCACTTATGATGTAAATGACAGTGAGCTCTGCTTGATTCCGCCCAAAACCTACCACCGCTTTCTTAAGCACGACGAGGATATGCTGCATACCGCCTTTCAAATTGATGCACCACTTGACTCCTTTCAAAAGGTCGTATTGCCAAAGCAGACTGCTTTAGCCTATTTTGATGCTATCCACGAAGGCAACTACACAAAAATTGCTGCATATATCTCTTTAATCTGTGCCCATTTCTTCCCTGACACCATCGAAGTTCCTAAAGAACGCACAGACTACAGCTTTATCATATCCGAGTTTTTTTCCATCCATTACAATGACCCGGTTACGCTGACAGATTTGGCAAAGCTTTTACACCTTTCGGAAAAGCAAGCCTCAAGACAAGTAAAAAAGCTCACAGGTCAATCCTTTTTAGATGCAATGACTACACACCGTATGAAAACTGCGAAATTTTTAAACAACACAACAGATATGTCAATGTCGGAAATCGCGGCCCACGTTGGCTATCAATCCTACAGTGGCTTTTGGAAAGCCTACCAGAAGTATTCAAGCAAACAAAAAACCGATGCCGAGTAACCGGCATCGGTTTTATTAGTTCATATTTAGCGAATGACACGAACCTTTAATACATCTGCATTATTTTCGATTGCAGCAAGCGCTTCATCAGTAATATCCCCGTCGATATCCATAATGGTGTAAGCGTAATCCTTCTTACTCTTATTCATCATATGCTCGATGTTAATGCCCTTTTCAGCCATTACACTGGAGAAACCGCTGAGCATATTCGGCACGTTCTTATGAATAATTGTTACGCGAACAGCTGTCTCTCTCTCCATTACACAGTTCGGCAGGTTTACAGAGTTTTTGATGTTACCGTTTTCAAGGTAATCAGCAAGCTCTTTTGCTGCCATAACTGCACAGTTATCTTCGGATTCCGGTGTAGAAGCACCAAGATGCGGAATCGGCACTACATTTTTAAGACCGATTACATCTGCATCCGGGAAGTCAACAACATACTTTGCAACCGTACCGTCAAAGAGTGCACGCTTTAATGCATCTGTATCTACAAGTGCTGCACGGGAGAAGTTTAACAGGCGAACGCCCTTCTTCATCTGGTCAAACGCTTCTGTGTTAATCATACCGCGTGTGCCATCGTTGAGCGGCAAGTGCAGTGTGATATAATCACAGTTTGCATAAATATCCTTAAGCTCTGTTGCCTTAATCGCATTTCTGGAAAGCTTCCAAGCCGCATCTACAGAGAGATACGGATCATAACCGATGACCTTCATACCGAGGCCGATTGCAGCATTTGCAACCATAATACCGATTGCACCGAGACCGATAACACCAAGTGTCTTACCCTCGATTTCCGGACCAACGAAAGCGCTCTTGCCCTTTTCAACCTGCTTAGCAACGTCGCCGTCCTCTTCCTTGAGTGTTTTTGCCCACTCGATACCGCCCATAATGTCACGGGAAGCAAGGAAAAGACCTGCAATCGTTAATTCCTTAACCGCATTTGCATTTGCGCCCGGTGTGTTGAATACAACAATACCTTCCTCAGAGCAACGGTCAATCGGAATATTATTTACGCCGGCACCTGCTCTTGCAACTGCCAAAAGCCCCTTCGGAAACTCCATTTCGTGCATAGAAAAGCTTCTTAAAATAATACCGTCTGCATCTTTTGTTGCATCATCCGTTATGGTATACGCCTTCGGGTTGAGCTGGTCGAGACCGCATTTTGCAATTTTATTGAGTGTTAAAATATTATACATTCTACAATCCCTCCCCTTACTTATTCTCTGCTTCAAACTTCTTCATGAAGTCTACAAGTGCCTGCACGCCTTCAATCGGCATAGCATTGTAGATGCTTGCGCGCATGCCGCCAACTGTTCTGTGGCCCTTTAAGTTCACAAAACCTGCAGCAGTTGCTTCCTTGATAAACTTCGCATTCAGTTCTTCATCGTCCGTTACGAACGGCACGTTCATCAGCGAGCGGTCTTCCTTTACAACCGTACCTCTGAACATTTCGGATCTGTCTAAGAAATCGTAGAGAATCTTTGCCTTCTTCTGATTAAGCTCATACATCTTCTCAATGCCGCCAATCGACTTCAAATACTTGAATACGAGACCGCAAACATAAATAGAATAGCAAGGAGGTGTATTATACAAAGAATCGTTCTTTGCATGTGTTTCAAGATTAAACATTGTCGGTGTAATATCCATTGCGTTACCGATGAGGTCTTCACGAATGATGATAATGGTTACACCTGCCGGACCCACATTCTTCTGTGCGCCGAAGTAAATCATACCGTACTTAGAAACGTCTACCGGCTCGGAAAGAATACAAGAAGACATATCCGTTACAATCGGAACATCGCCTGTATCCGGCAGCTCGTTATACTTCGTACCGTAAATTGTATTGTTAGAAGTGATATGTACATAATCCGCTTCCGGATCAAACATCGACTTATCCAGCTTCGGGATGTAGTTAAATACTGCATCTTCACTGGAAGCAACCTTTCTCGGGTTACCGTACTTCTGGGCTTCGGAAAATGCTTTTTTAGACCACTGACCAGTGATCACATAATCCGCTTTGCCATTCTTTGTCATCAGGTTTAACGGTACCATTGCAAATACACTGGATGCACCGCCCTGTACAAAGAGTACTTTGTAATTGTCCGGAATGCTCAAAAGGTCTCTTAAGTCAGCTTCTGCTGTCTTAATGATGTCATCATACACCTTCGAGCGATGGCTCATCTCCATCACGCTCATACCGGAATCGCCATAGTTTAACATTTCTTCAGCAGCCTGCTTTAAGACTGCCTCCGGGAGCATGGACGGACCTGCCGAAAAATTGTACACACGTTTCATAATTTACCACATACCTTTCTGTTCCTTATGTAGCCGCCGTAGCACCGGCGGTGGGCGCACGGAACGATGCGCAAAATTTAACTGCCGTAAAAAACAACAATTTATACTATTATACTACTTTTAAACTATAATAGTCAATACAAAAACAAAAAAGTATTGCGAAAATTTCATAGGTGCTGTATAATACCATTTATAATCATAATGAGGTGGACATATGGGCATAATAGAAATTATATTGATTGGCATTGGACTGAGCATGGACGCTGCTGCCGTTTCGATGACAAACGGCATGGTCTATGCAAAGCTTTCCAAAACAAAGTTTTTAATGACGGCGCTCGCCTTCGGCTTTTTCCAGGCACTGATGCCGGCGCTCGGCTACTTTACCGGCGCTTTATTTGCCGGCGTGATGGAAAAGTATTCCGGCTATGTTATTTTGGTAATTTTAGGTTTTATCGGCGGTAAAATGGTCAAAGACGGCATGACGGATTGCGGCGAAGCAGAATGTGCAAAGAAAGAATTTACATACGCGCTTTTACTTGCACAGGCGATTGCGACCAGTATCGATGCGTTCGCAGTCGGCGTTGGCTTTGCGGCAACGCACGTAAACATTGCCCTTGCACTCCCCATTATTGGCATGACCACTTTTATTATCAGCTTATTCGCGCTTGCCATCGGCAGAAAGTTTGGCGATAAATTAGGCGCAAAGGCAGAGGTGCTCGGCGGCATTATTTTGATTTTAATCGGTATTAAAGCATTGTTTTAGGTGATTGTATGAAAAAGGTACTTGTCGGCATGAGCGGCGGCGTTGACAGCTCCGTATCCGTTTTGCTGCTAAAGCAAGCGGGCTTTGAGGTCTGCGGTGCGACTTTAAAATTGCATAAGGCTTACACCGGCAACGACCGTTCCTGCGGCTCGGGCGCGGAGGCGGAAATTGCGCACAGCGTTGCTGATGACCTCGGCATTTCGCACGAGGTGCTGGACTTTTCCGAAGCCTTCGAAGCTTGCGTAGTAGAGAAGTTCATAAATGAATACAAGCACGCGCGCACACCGAATCCGTGCATTGAGTGCAACCGTCACATTAAGTTTGCAAAGCTGCTTGAACGTGCATTAGCATCCGGCTGTACACACATTGCAACCGGACATTATGCACAGATTGAATATAACGAAAGCACAGGACGCTATCTTTTAAAAAAGGCAAAAGATATTACAAAAGACCAGACCTATGTGCTTTATAATTTAACGCAGCACGAGCTTGCGCACACATTATTTCCCCTCGGCGGCTACACCAAAGCCGAGGTGCGCGAAATCGCGGAAGAGCACGGCTTTATCAACGCAAAAAAGCCGGACAGTCAGGATATCTGCTTTGTCCCGGACGGCGATTATGCAGATTTTATCCAAAGAAATACCGGCATAAACTTTCCGAAGGGAAGCTTTTTAGATACCGAGGGCAACGTTTTAGGTGAGCACAGCGGCATTATTCACTACACCATCGGACAGCGCAAGGGGCTTGGCATCACCTTCGGCGAACCGCGCTTCGTGGTGTCAAAGGATGCTTCTTTAAACACTGTCATCCTTGGCAAAAGTGAAGATTTATTTACGGATACTTGTTTGGTCGCAGACATCAACTGGATTCAGATTGAAAGCCTGGATGCGCCGATGCGCGTGACAGCAAAGACGAGATATTCACAAAAGGAAACACCTGCAA
>JAFQPV010000358.1 GCA_017411585.1 Clostridia bacterium
ATTGTGGTTATTGATGCCGGACATGGCGGCAGCGACCCGGGTGCCATCGGCTATGATGCAAATGGTGAGCCGGTTTTGTATGAAAAGAATGTGAACTTAAATATTTCTAAAAAAGTGTTTAATATTTTAAAGGAAAACGGCGTGAATGTCTATATGACGCGTACCGACGATACGTATGTAACGCTTTCAGGGCGCACGGAGGCGGCAAACGCGCTTGGTGCCTCCCTGTTTGTCAGCATTCACTGCAATTCCTTTACTTCGTCTGATATGCACGGTACGCTGGTGATGCATCATACGGATGAAAGCATTGCAGACGCGTATGGCGTAAACGGCAGAATTCTGGCGAACAACATTTTAAAATACCTGCCGACAGCGCTGGGAACAGTGGATAAGGGCAGAGTAGATGGTAACGCCATGTACGTTATTCGTAAGGCGAATATGCCGTCGGTCATTGTAGAAACTGCGTTTATATCCAATGCAGATGACCGCGCAAAGCTGGCGGATGAAACCTATCGTGTGGCGGCGGCAAAAGCGATTGCACAGGGGATTTTAGATACGCTGCCGAAGCTGAAAAAGTAATTGTAAGGGGAAGTATGGGATGAAAAAAAGGTTAATGGCTTGGATTTTAAGCATCGCGCTCGTTTGTGTTTCAGGGGCAATGCCGGTCTTTGCATATGACACATTTGAATATATTAAGGTGGGGCTGGATTTCGGTTCGGCATCTGTGAATGAATTTAGTGCGAAGACAGAGCAAAACATTGTGGTCGGCTATGCAACAGACAGAGTGTTTACGCAGCTGATGGCACTGGAGGGCAGCGATGTTTTGGTTGAAAAGGGCGGCGGTACGTATCTGATGACGCAGTATGACTATCCGACCTTTGCTGAGGCACTTGCCGGTTCAAAGATTCTGCGCAATCAGGGTCTTGAAGCGCACGCAGCGTGCATCAATGGCGTAAACAAGGTGCTCTTAGGACTCTATGCGGATGCGGCAACGGCAGAAGCTGCAAAACCGACTGTGGAAGCAACACTCGGCTTTGCGTTTGATGTTGTGTATTTGGATATGAAAACCGTTATGGTGAATGCAGGCTATAATTACATTGTATTTCGCCACGATTCCAATATTTTTGCATTCGGCTCGGATAACTTTGGTACAACGAAGGTGAACGGCAGAAGCTACCGCGGCTATATTTTGGCAGACCGCGTAAATTCGAGCGCAATTGCGATTGTGAATTTGGTGCATTTTGATGATTACACCGCATCGGTGGTCGGCAGTGAGATGTACTCTACATGGCCGATTGAGGCACTTAAGGCGCAGGCAGTCATTGCACGTACCTATGCCACCACGGTGAAGTCGTATAAAAACTACGGCATTGACGTGACAGACGACACACGCACACAGGCGTACAACGGCATTTCCAATGAAAAGGCGTCCACCCGCCAAGCGGCGCAGGAAACCACCGGTATTTTGGTTATGTACAAGGGTAAACCTGCACAGACCTATTTTACGGCTTCGAGCGGTGGTAAAACTGCAGATGTATACTCCGCGTGGGGTGGCGGTGCAGGTTTGGATTATTTAAAGAGTGTACCGGATACCTATGAGAATACGGAAAAGATTCCGAACGGAGTTTGGTCTGTGTCCTATACGGCGGCAGAGATTGAACAAAAGCTTGCTGCAAAGGGTGTAAACATCGGTAATATTACCAATATTTATGTATCGGACCGCGGTGCGGACGAGCGCGTGCGTCAGTTAACCTTTGTCGGTACGGCGGGTACGCACAGCGTGAAGTTTGAAAGCTGCAGAACGCTGCTTTCGCTTAAAAGTCAGTATTACTACATTCAGTCGCCGAGCAGCAATATGTTTATTATCAGCGGCACCGGCGTGCAGAATGTCAGCGGTACTGCATATGTACTCGGGGCAAGCGGTACAAAAGCTGTTGGGCAGACAGCGTACGTGCTCGGCGCAGACGGCACACAGCAGGTTGCACTTGGCGGCGGCTCGGATTATGTGTTTGACGGCAGAGGTCATGGCCACGGCATCGGTCTTAGTCAGTATGGTGCAAAGGGGATGGCAGAAGCCGGCTTTAACTTCAGAGAAATTATTGCCCATTACTATCCGGGCACAACATTATCGAAATAAGTAGGGATTTGGATTGAAAAGACAGGAATTTTATTACGATTTACCGCAGGAGCTGATTGCGCAGACACCGCTTGCGGACAGAAGTGCATCGAAGCTGATGCTGGTGAATCGTAAAGAAAATACAATTACACATTCTGTGTTTAAAAACATCGTTGACGAGCTTTGCGCAGGGGATTGCCTGGTGTTAAACGATACGAGAGTGATACCGGCGCGCCTTTACGGACGTAGGCCGGACACGGGGGGCGCGATTGAGTTTTTGCTTTTGCATAAGCATGCGCTCGATACGTGGGAGGTTATTCTAAAGCCGGGCAGACGCGCAAAGGAAGGCGCGGTGTTTGAGTTTGGTGACGGGCTTTTGCGTGCACGCGTAATTGAAGTCAAGGAGGACGGCAATCGTATCGTACAGTTTGAATACGAGGGCGTGTTTGAAGAGATTTTAGACCGCCTCGGCGAGATGCCGCTGCCGCATTATATCACTGAAAAGCTCGAGGATAAAGAGCGGTATCAGACGGTGTACTCCAAGCATGAGGGCTCGGCAGCTGCACCGACGGCAGGCCTGCATTTTACGCCGGAGCTGCTTGCACAGATTCAGGCAAAGGGCGTAAAGCTTGCCTACGTTACATTGCACGTGGGTTTGGGTACATTCCGACCGGTAAAGGCAGATGAAATCACCGACCACAAGATGCATTCCGAATTTTATATCCTGACACAGGAAACAGCAGATGTAATTAACGAAACAAAGGCAAACGGCGGCAGAGTCATTTGCGTTGGCACAACGTCAAACCGTGTGATTGAAACGGTGGCGGATGAGAATGGTCTTGTGCGTGCACAGACCGGATGGACGGATATTTTCATTTATCCGGGGTATAAATTTAAGTGTGTGAATGCACTGATTACGAATTTCCACCTGCCGGAGTCGACGCTGATTATGCTGGTGTGCGCATTTGCAGGCAAAGAGCTGACGATGCGCGCCTATGAGACGGCAGTCAAAGAAAAATACAGATTCTTCAGCTTCGGCGACAGTATGTTTATACAATAAAAACCACATCGGAGGAAAAGATGTTTACATTACACAAAACAAACGGGAAAGCCAGACGCGGTGAATTTAAAACCGTGCATGGTATAATTCAGACACCGGTATTTATGAATGTCGGCACATCCGCGGCTATCAAGGGTGGCGTGTCGAGTATGGATTTAAGGGAAATCGGCTGCCAGGTGGAATTGTCCAATACATACCATTTGCACGTTCGACCGGGCGATAAAATCATTCATCAGCTTGGCGGCTTACATAAGATGATGAATTGGGACAGACCGATTTTGACCGATAGCGGCGGTTTTCAGGTGTTCTCGCTTGCAGGCCTGCGCAAAATTGAGGAAGAGGGTGTTTACTTTTCTTCGCACGTGGACGGCAAAAAGATTTTTATGGGCCCGGAGGAAAGTATGCAGATTCAGTCAAACCTCGCCTCCACGATTGCGATGGCATTTGATGAGTGTATCGAAAATCCGGCACCGTATGACTACACGCAAAAGAGCGTTGCCAGAACAACGCGCTGGCTCAAGCGCTGTCAGGCGGAAATGGCAAGACTTAATACTTTAGACACTACCATCAATCCGCATCAGATGCTGTTTGGCATCAACCAGGGCGGTACGCATGATGAAATCCGCAAGGCACATATGCAGGAGATTGCAGAGCTCGGCCTAGACGGCTATGCCATCGGCGGACTTGCGGTGGGTGAGTCGCACGAGGAAATGTATCGCATCATTGAAGCGGTCGAGCCGTTTATGCCAAAGGATAAGCCGCGCTACTTAATGGGCGTGGGCACACCGCAAAACATTATCGAAGCAGTTGCGCGCGGCGTGGACTTTTTCGACTGTGTTATGCCAAGTCGTAATGCGCGCCACGGGCACGTGTTTACCGGCGAGGGCATTTTGAATCTGATTAACGCAAAGTACGAGCTGGACGAACGCCCGATTGATGAAAAATGCAACTGTCCGGCGTGCCGTCACTATACGCGCGCATATATCCGTCACTTGTTTAAGGCAAAGGAAATGCTTGCCCAGCGTTTGGCTGTATTGCATAACCTGTATTTCTACAATAATTTGATGCAGCAGATTCGCGATGCGATTGATGGAGACTATTTTGACGAATTTCGTGCGCAAAATTCTACAAAGCTTGGCACGAGAATTTGATGGTTTTTGTTCAAAATACCAAGATGTAGATTTTTAGAAAAAAACACTTGACGAAAGCCGTTTTTTGTAGTATCATATCATTATGAGTTCACGCGGCAGATGAACAGAGAGGGGAATTGTTCGATGTATTCTAAAGAAGTTACTCTTCAAAATCAAGTTGGCTTGCACGCAAGACCGGCTACATTCTTTATCCAGAAAGCAAACGAATTTAAGTCCAGCATTTGGGTAGAGAAAGAAGACAGAAAAGTTAATGCAAAGAGCCTTCTCGGTATCTTATCGCTCGGTATCACACGTGGTACTGCGATTACAATTATTGCCGACGGTTTAGATGAAAAAGAAGCAGTTGATGCTTTGTATGAACTGATTGACACCAATTTTTCTGAGTAAAATTTAATATGGGTAGAGCTTCTACCCATAATCTATCGGGGTTTAGCGCAGCTTGGTAGCGCGCATCGTTCGGGACGATGAGGGCGCAGGTTCAAATCCTGTAACCCCGACCAATAAAAAAGCGCATACGAGAGTATGTGCTTTTTTATTGCGTGTGTTCGACAGGATTTGAACCTTAAGAAGGCGCGGCAAGGAAAGCGAAAGTGCCGGTGACACTTTCGCCGAAGA
>JAFQPV010000359.1 GCA_017411585.1 Clostridia bacterium
AACCGTCAGCAACATTGCCGCCCCAAAAAACTTCATTTTCCAAAAGGTTAATTCGCATACATCTCACTCTCCAGTCGCTATTGTAGCACAATAAACGGCACAAGTACATGTGATTTTGTGTACATTTTCATGTCAAAATGTCGCACAGGGCAAGCCCTGTGCGACAAACGAGTTTAAATTATGCCCAGAACATTTCGCCCGGCGTTTCGTTGATAATGCATTCCTTTAAGAAAGTGATTGCCTTTTCAAGACCTTCCTTGGAAGACATTAAGCTGTCCTCATGCTCGATGCTGACAGCACCCTCATAGCCAACGAGGCGCAGTGTGGAGATAATATCCTTCCAGTATGCATAATCGTTGCCGTAGCCGAGTGCGCGGAAAATCCAGCTGCGGTTGATTTCATCACCGTAGTGATTTGTATCAAGCACACCTCTAACATCCGCCACCGGCTTATAAATCTTTGTATCCTTTGCGTGGAAGTGATAAATTGCTCCCTTAAGTGCGCGGATTGCACTCGGGATGTCGATGCCCTGCCAAATCAAGTGGCTTGGGTCAAAGTTTGCACCGATTTCCGGGCCAACCGCCTCACGCAGCTTCAAAAGCGTGGTCGGATTGTATACGCAAAAGCCCGGATGCATTTCAAATGCAATCTTGTTTACGCCGTATTTCTTTGTAAACTCAACTTCCTTTTGCCAGTACGGAATGAGTTTTTCATTCCACTGGTAATCTAAAATCTCTAAAAAGTCTTCCGGCCACGGGCAGGTTACCCAGTTCGGATGCTTGCTTTCATCACAGTCGCCCGGACAGCCGGAGAAGGTTACAACCGTGTCAACCTCCAGCTCGTGTGCGAGCTTTACAGTGTTTTCAAAATCGTCGTGGAACTGCTTTGCAATTTCCTTATTCGGATGCAGTGCGTTGCCGTGTGTGGATAAAACGCTGATTTCCAGACCATTGTCCTTAATAATCTTCTTTACTTCGTCAATGGCAGCTTTGTTGCCCAAAAGCTTTTCCGGATCCAAATGGGCTTTGCCCGGAAAACCGCCTGCACCGATTTCGAGTGCCTGCACGCCGAGACTCTTCAAATATTTTGCAGCCTCTGCAAGACTCATACCGCCGAGCGGCACTGTAAGTACGCCTAATTTCATAATATAAACCCCTTTCATTTATATATAATAATACTACATACAAATGTATTATATCTAACCCCAATCGCTTTTTCAAGTCTTTTTAGCGATTCCTACCGAATTTCTTTTCTGTATTCGCTCGGCGTACACTGCATTGTTTTGATAAACACGCGATTGAAGCTTCGAATAGAGCCAAAACCACATGCATAAGCAATTTCGGTAATATTCAAATCGTCATTTGCTAAAAGGCTGAGTGCGTGAGATATGCGTATACTTGCCACCAAATCACCAAACGACATATTGACCGCCTTCAGTGCGCGACGCAGTCGTGCTTCGCTAAGACCAAACTGCGTGCATACAGAGCAAAGCGTCATTTCCTCTAATGCATGCGCCGCGATATACTCTATCAGTCCGCGCAGCACCATACTCCCGTCGATGCTCACAGCTGCCGTGCCCTTTGTTTTCAAGCACACGCCAAGCATCGCATTGTACAGGCTACGAATCTCATAAACACTCAATGCTTCTGCATCCCTGCAAACCAAGCTTTCCACATACCCTGCCACCGGCGGCTCCAATATACATTTCACACTCTGCGCATACTGCACACGGTAAGTATTATAAAAGCTTTCGCTGATGCTGTAAGAAAACATCATAACCCACGCTTTGCAATCTTCCGATGGCAAAAACTGATGCAAGCGGTACGGTAGCACCATCGCAACCTCACCCGGCTCCAGCTCCAGCCTTCCGTCATCGTACAAAACAGTCATACTTCCCTCAAACAAATAGATGAATTCCAGTTCGGGATTGATATGCATTTCACATTGCAGATTTTCCGGCCCGCGTATTAACATATACTCTCCTCCAACCCTCATATAGTCACCTTCCGCTTGTTATTATAGATTTCTGTCTACTATTTTACATCATTTGTCTTGTTTTGTGAAGTCCAAATTTGATAAAATATTTATGAGGTGATTTGCATGACATATCTTTTACTCTTAGCTTCTACCCTTTTAACCGGGGTAATAACTATACTCAAAAAATTTTTACAAAAAAGTCTGCAGCTCAATTTCTCTAACTTCACCTTTTACAGTTTCATCAACGGTGCAGTTGGCAGTCTTTTCCTTTTTGCCTCCTGCGGTTTTCGCCCGCAAATCAACGCAGTAACAATAACCTATGCACTCATTTACGGCGCGGTCGTATTTATCAGCTTGGTTGCCGGTCTGCTGTTTTTATCCGAAAATCCTGTTTCACTTTATACGTTAACCGATATGGCAGGCGCGCTGATTCCATCTGCACTGGTCGGTATCCTTTTCTTAAGAGAGCCGTTTTCACCGAAACTCGTACTCTCCGTAATACTAATGCTTATCGCGCTTATGCTCCCCTACATAAAAACAAAGAACAAAAGCTTTAAAGCCCAAACCGCTCTTTTCTGTCTGCTCCTGTTTGCAGCAGGTGGCGGCAACGTAATTGTAATTAAGCTTTTTTCTTTAACCGGTGCGCACGCTGAATCTATGTTTTTCTTAACCAATGTGCTTTTGTTTATCCTCTGCGGTGCGATTCTGTTGACCACAAGCATTGTTTACAAGCAAAAACACAAAGGGTTTACATGGAAGCAATATGCAAACATCAGTCTGTCTACCTGCCTATCCAACGTGACGAGTGTTCTGAGTGCATACATTCTTGCAAAGATGACAATTTCTACCTACACGGTACTGAATTCATCTCTTATTCTAATCGTTGGCGCATTCGTGTCCGTGCTGCTTTTTAAAGAAAAAAGCACAAGGGAAAATAACATTGCCCTTGTGCTTGCAATCGTCTCGATTATTTTAAGTGTTTAAGGATGACAGTTGCCGCACGGTGAAAAGCCGCGGCTTACAATTTCATCTCTTGACTGGTTTGAATACTCTTTATTGGATTCCTTCATTTGTTTTACGCTTCTGCAGTCAGCATAATGGAATTTTTTCGTATTTAAATTCAATACATATGTCGATGCAACCTTATTTTCCGCGCTTTGCGGCGCACTTTCCGTTACGGAAGGCGCACTGCTTTGCGGTGCTGTGGGTACAGGTACTATAGGCTGTGACTTTTTTTCTTCACTCTTTTGCGCCTGCTGTGCATAGCTTGAACCGTCCGCATAATCAATTACGATACCCGGCTGTACATTATAGCAGTACACATTAAAACATATACCGCTGCCGCCATCCTCCACAGAGTACGCTTCCATATATACACCGGAAGCAAGCAGATTACTGCCTTCAAACACCGGACTCACTCTGTACAGGACGTGATTTCCGGTTTCTTTTATATAGTCCGCAACCATATTTTCAAACGGGAGCATCCCCTCCACATTCAAATAGCGCGTACCGGTAATCAGATTCTTTGTGTTTGCATTTTCCGCCGAAAGCTGATAACCAATCAAGTGACAGCGGTTGTATAAATACTTTCCGTCCACATTGTCATAACGCACGGTATGCCAACCGCTCGGTTTCACCTGACCAATGCTGCCGCGCTCCTGTGTTGGCATGGTTTCTCTTCCAAGCAATGCATATGCCGCGCCGCATCTGCCAAGCCCATCTAGCGGACTGTAGCTTTCAAATACTGTACGCTGTGCTTTTTCTGCTTGCGTAAACAATGGAACATTGCCATTAATTGTTTTGTATGCGCCGCCGTTATAGCTTGGCATCGTCTGTGCCGGCGCAGAGCTTTCCGAAACAGGTTTTGCAGGCTGCGTTTCCGCTTTCTGTGCCTTTGGCGTTTCCATCGGCTCTTTTTCATTTTCCCCCACAGTCGTTGTTTCAATCACCGGCTGTGGCTTTGCATCGGGCACTGTTTCCTGCACCTGCATCTCTTCTATCGGCTCCGGCGGCACATCCTCCGTTGCGCAGCCGCTGCAAAGCATTGCAAATATTAACAAGGCTGTAAGTATGCTTTTCATTGTTCATTTGCCTTTCTGTAAACATCCATTTGTATTTCCGGGTGCGAGCTGCCGCAAAAATTTTCACTGCACTCTAAAACCCAATCCGCATTTAAATCCATATCCAGTTTTCGGTCTGCTGGGTATGCTCTGTTCCATCGAAACAAAATCAGCTTTTCGATTTTCTCTATATGCTCCGCTAAGCTGTCACCCTCCACAAAGCAATACTCCCCATCGCCTGCACATAACAAACACCGCTCATCCACCGTAACTGCATAATTTTCAAACAGCTCCGCTGAATAGGTGCGCATCCAAATTCGCGCACCGCCGATATGCGACATCAGCTTTTCAATTAAAACCCGGTCTCTACTTTGGCGTCTGCCATTAAACATTGTCCCGAGCGCATTATCTACACAAACAACTGCTATCATCTGTTTCACCTTTACTTTTCCGGCAAAATCCAGCCATATTCTTCAATCACTACATTGTTTTTGCCGAGTGTCGACGGCGGCATTAAATCCGATCGCACCTCGCGGTCGGACACGCACCACTTCTCCCCGTCATTGACTGCAAGCCTCAGCTTTATCGGGCGGATTTTATCTAGGCCCAGCTCTTCAATATCAAGTTCAAACTTCAAATGCATTCCGGCACCACGCACGACTTCCATATTTCTGTACCTATCCAAAATTTCTTTTTTGCGCTCGTGCGTAATCTGCCAATACAAATAATCATTATAATCAAGATGCATAAAGCCGTCTTTATTAAAGCGCAGCTGTGGTTCTGCAGTAAATAAGCGATATTCCGGGCAAACTAATATTTGTGCATTTTCGTCTGTACTGCAAAGCTCTAAATACAGTTTTTTGCCCTCATATGCCATTCTGAATTTATGCCTGCCGCTCTCGCCGATTGCCTCCCACGGTGCATCGTCAAGTATGCCTTGCGGCATATTGTAGCGCTTCAGCCCCGGAAAATCCTCTTCACCGTCATAATATGCAAGCGCGCTCTTGCCTTCTGCAAGGCGTTTTTCCACAATCGGAAATTCTGTTTTCCAGCTTTTCCGGAAAGAACTTAAAGCCTTCCGCCTCGGAGTGGTAGCCGAGGCTTGCGCAAGTATTGCAAAGCGGAATCATTGCTGCGCTGTTTTCAATTTCAGCTGCAACGATTTCGCGCATTCTTGCAAGGATGTCGTTTGCATCCCCTATGCCGCGCCCCAATTCGTCGCGCAGCTGATAAAACTCCAGAATTCGGTTACCGCCCTCAAACAAAAGTCCAATGGCTCGCGCTACGGCAAGCTGCTCTGTC
>JAFQPV010000360.1 GCA_017411585.1 Clostridia bacterium
ATCTGACACCTGCAAGACTGGATATTGAACTTGAGGAGATTTAAAATGAACTATACACCGGTATATACAACCTTGACCGACGGTATCGTCGGACAGTATTATGAAATACTTAAAAAGAATTTTTATGAAAGAATTGATGTAGAAAAACACGCAGACACCTATGTAACTCCGAAGGACGAAAAGTGCGCCGAGCCGGAGTTTACCGGAAAGTTTATCGACGTTTGCACACATTATGCCAACAGTGACAGAAATGAAGCTGCGCTGAAAAAAGCCAAGGTTGTCATGGACAGCATCTTGAAAAATCAGCGCGCCGACGGCTACCTCGGCTGCCTGGAGACGGGCAAGGAGCTTGCGTATTTCTCCGTTTGGAATCAGGCGTTTACGCTACTCGGCATGCTCAGCTATGCACAGATGACAGGGGACGAGGCTGTGTTTGCGGCGGCAAAAAAGTGCACGCAGTACCTCTACGATACATTTATTACGGAAGGCAAGGATATTTTGGATTCCACCAACGACGGCACACAGCACATCAGTATTTTATACTCGATGGTGCGCCTGTGGGAGCTGACGGGCTTTGCACCGGCAAAGGCACTTGCCGACCATATCATTGAAAAGTGTGAAGCGAGCGATATGAACATTGTTTCCTTTACGGATATTTTGCACCTCCGCTCGCAAAAAGGCATCGAGATGATAGTCATTTATCTCGGACTCATCCGCTACGGCATTGTGTTTGACAAGCCGGAGATGCTTT
Source organism: Clostridia bacterium (assembly GCA_017411585.1). Taxonomy (GTDB): domain Bacteria; phylum Bacillota; class Clostridia; order UBA1381; family UMGS1253; genus RGIG2041. Next base: position 752 of record JAFQPV010000360.1, read on the forward strand.
CTGCCGCAAAGCGTTATTGGCAGCAGATTAACGATACGCAAATCCGCAACACCGGCAACGGCACGGTCGAGGAATTCTGGCGCGAAAACGGAAATGCGCCGGTCATTTTGGATATGGAAATGCGCCCGAACGAAAACTGCGTGGCAGTGGGGTGGATTGAGCTTTCCTTAACACTGTTTTGGACTGAGCCGCAGGCAAAATATTTAGATGCGATTGAAAAGACCTTCTTTAACCATGTGCTCGGCTCCGTTTCGGCGGACGGCTCGGATTTTGCGTATTATCAAAGCAATGTCGGCAAAAAGAATTTTTCGACGAGTAAGGATATGTACAAATGCTGTCGCTATCGCGGATTTACGCTGTTTAGCTGCCTTCGTGATATGCTTTACTACGAAAAAGACGATGTTATCATCCCGGTGATTTATGCAGCATCGAAATATGAAACGGACGAGGTAAAGCTCATTTGCGAAACGCAGTATCCGAAAAACGGCGCGATTCGCTTTAGCGCAGAGACGAAGAAGGCAAAGACGCTTCGCCTGCGCGTACCAAACTGGTGTGACGGCGTGCTTTGTGTGAACGGCGAAAGCCAGGTTGTAAAATCCGGTTTTGTTGATGTTGTGATGGACGGCAAATGTGAAATTGAATTAAAACTTGATTTTGCAATCCGTACAAAACGTGTGCAAATTGAGGGCGAGCACTATTTGGAGTATCACTGCGGACCTTTGCTTTTGGCAATGGACACCTGCTTCGGCGGCAGCCTGAAGGATGCAGTGGATGCAGGGGAAAGTCTTGTCAGCGTACCGGCAGAAGGATTTTTGCAGCACTTCGTCGTGGGGGATATACACTTGGTGGACTATGCATCTGCTGGCAGAAGAAACGACAGCAGCTACTCGGTATGGATTCCTGAAAAATAATGAGCCACACGTGCATTTGTGCATTGTGCACAAATGCACGCGCTTTATTTTGTTTATTTGATATAAAAAGTGATAAAATTTACGTAAATTTCTATGAAAATATTGACAAATTCGGTTAGTTATATTAAACTAACTATGGTCAAATGATTGATTTGAAGAATCCGGTGGAGAATCAGGTGATTTGTATGACATTAAACGAAGCCGTAGAGGGCAAGGAATACATCATTACAAGAATTGAAACAGACGATGAAGAGCTGAATGCATTTCTGTTTTCGCTCGGCTGCTACAGCGGGGAAGCCATTACGGTGGTATCGCGCAAAAGAAGCGGCTGTGTTGTTGCGATTAAGGATAGCAGATACAGCATTGACCATCAGTTGGCGGAGGCCATAATCGTTTAAAAGGCAGGGCTTTCGAAAAAAATATTTTTTTGTGCTTGAGTTAGTCTGGACTAACTTTACGCATGGATTTATCGTAAGGTAGGATATAGGGAGGAAAAGATAATGAGAATTGCATTAACAGGCAATCCGAACTCCGGTAAAACCACCATGTACAATGCACTGACCGGCAGCAATGAAAAGGTCGGCAATTGGGCGGGTGTTACCGTGGAGCTCAAGGAGCATCCGATAAAAAAGGCATATTGCGGTGACGGCGAGGTGCCGGTTGCAGTCGACTTGCCGGGCGCATACTCTATGTCGCCGTTTACCTCGGAGGAGAGCATTACAAGTGCGTATGTGAAAAAGGAGAATCCGGATGTGATTATCAACATCGTGGATGCGGCAAATCTGAGCCGAAGCCTTTTCTTTACAACACAGCTTTTAGAGCTTGGCATTCCGGTTGTTGTTGCGCTCAATAAGAGCGACATCAACGAAAAGAAGGGGACAAAGATTGATGTAGACAAGCTGTCTGATAAGCTTGCGTGTCCGGTTGTGGAAACGGTTTCCACCTCTGCAGAGGGTATGCAGGCGGTTGTTGCCGCAGCGATGCAGCAGGCAGGCAAGACACAAAAGGCAGTTTACAGCCAGGGCGATGTTGACCTTACGAGCAAGGCGGCTGTGGAAGCAGCGGACCGTAAGCGTTTTGACTTCGTCAATAAAATCGTAAAAGAAGTTGAAACACGCAAGGTGCTTACAAAGGATATTAACGTAAGTGATAAGATTGATGCCGTGCTGACAAATAAATGGCTCGGTATTCCGATTTTCGCCGTTGTGATGTATCTTGTGTTCCAGATTTCGCAGGTATGGGTCGGCACACCGATTGCGGACTGGCTCGTAGGTCTTCTGGAAACCTTCCAGGGCTGGGTTGGCGGACTTTTAGAAAATGCAAATCCGCTTCTTTCTGCACTTTTGGTTGACGGTGTTATCGGCGGTGTGGTTGCTGTTGTGGGCTTCCTGCCGCTGGTCATGGTGATGTACTTCCTCATCGCACTGTTAGAGGACTGTGGCTATATGTCCCGTGTGGCAGTTGTATTAGACCCGATTTTCAAAAAGGTCGGTCTTTCCGGTAAGTCGGTGATTCCGTTTGTCATCACTGTCGGCTGCGCCGTTCCGGGCATTATGGCAAGCCGCACCATCCGCAACGAGCGTGAACGCAGAGCAACCGCAATGCTTGCGCCGTTTATGCCGTGCGGCGCGAAGATTCCGGTGATTGCCCTTTTTGCAGGCGTATTCTTTGATGATGCAGGCTGGGTAAGCACCGTGATGTATCTTTCCGGTATCGTGCTGATTTTCGTAGGTGCGCTGCTTGTAAACAAAATTGCAGGCTACAAGGCAAGAAAGTCCTACTTCATTATCGAGCTTCCGGAATATAAGGCACCGAGCCTTTGGGGTGCATTTAAGTCAATGTGTAACCGCGGCTGGGCATACATCGTAAAGGCGGCAACCATTATTCTTCTTTGTAACACAGCCGTACAGATTATGCAGTCCTTTACATGGAGCTTGGCAGTTGCGCAGACGGCAGATGCATCCATTCTTGCTTCGATTGCAAGACCGTTTGCTTACCTGCTTGTTCCGATTATCGGCGTGCTCAGCTGGCAGATGGCAGCAGCAGCGGTTACAGGCTTTATAGCAAAGGAAAACGTTGTCGGCACATTGGCTGTATGCTTTGTCGGCCTTGAAAACTTGATTGATACAGAAGAGCTTATGCTCTTAGAGGGTGCAGGCACAGAGGTTGCAGCCGTATTTGCAATCACAAAGGTTGCAGCACTTGCATATTTGATGTTTAACCTCTACACACCGCCGTGCTTTGCGGCAATCGGCGCAATGAATGCCGAAATGAAGAGCGCAAAATGGCTTTGGGGCGGTATTGGTCTGCAGCTTGCAGTCGGCTATACAGTGGCTTATTTTGTATACACCATTGGTACACTCATCGTTGCACCGGAAAGCCTGGCAATCTTGCCGGCAATCCTTGGTGGTATTGCGGTCGTGATTATGGCGGCAATCATTATAGCACTGATTTACAAAGCGGAAAAGAACGTGAAAAAGGAATATACACTCAAATAAAAGGGAGTGGTTTGGATGGAGAATATAATTCTAATTGTTGTTTTACTTGCAATTTTAGGTAGCGCTGCGCTGTACGTATATAAAAAGAAAAAGAGCGGCAAAAGCAGTTGCGGCTGTTGCGGTTGCAGCGGCTGCAGTATGGCAGGACAGTGCGGACAAAGTAAAGAGAATTAATGACAAGAGCGGTTTATACAACCGCTCTTTTCGCTTATGTTGACAAAAAAATAAGATTATGATACCATTTTAGCGGAGGCGGTTGTATGACAGATATGCCACTGGAAATTGAACGAAAGTTTTTAATCAAGCATCCGGAGGATGCAGCGCTTTGTACACTTCCGGGGTGCAGTAAAACCGAAATTGCACAGACGTATTTAACGCCCGCTGCCGATGGGGCGGAGCGCCGAGTGCGTATGCGCGGTGCGGACGGTGTGTACGTATACACTTATACGGAAAAGGTGTTTTTAAGCGCGGTGCGCCGCATTGAGCGCGAGCGTGAAATCGACAAAGCCGAATACGAAAAGCTGCTTTG
>JAFQPV010000361.1 GCA_017411585.1 Clostridia bacterium
AGCTGTCTGCGTACGGCAAATACGGTTTAATATCATAAATCGGCGTGTTATCCATCAAATCAGCACCGGAAACGAAAATCACCGGTCCATCAGATGCATCAATGTCGATTTTTTCGATTTTCACACACGACAGGCCAAGTGGATTCGGACGAAACGGCGATCGTGTCGCAAACACGCCCATGCGCTGATTACCGCCAAGCCGTGGCGGCCGCACCGTTGGTGTCCACTGCGCATCATATACCGCACTAAATCCCCAAATCAGCCACAAATGTGAATATCCGTCCAGACCGCGAAAAGCATCTGCAATTCGATATGGCTTTTCAAACACAATTCTTCCCTTAAGCTCCGGTGTAAGACCGCTTTGGCGCGGCACACCGAACTTTTCTTTAAAAGCATTGTGTATGTATGCAATTGGCTTCACCGTCAGCTCGTTCATTCTCTTTCTCCTAAAATACGCACAGGGCGACCGAAAGGCCGCCCATACTTTATCTTTTAATGCCGTCTAATGCATCCGCAATAAAGCGGTTCACCAGTGTTTTAATCTCTATCCCCGCCTGCTGCATCATCATTGGATACATACTAATGGATGTAAAGCCCGGCAGTGTATTGATTTCGTTAAAAATCACACGTCCGGTGTCCTCTTCTAAAAAGAAGTCCACGCGCGATAAGCTACGACAATCCAGCTGCTTAAAAATCGCAACCGCAGCTTCGCGGATTTCCTCCGCCACACCTTCCGGCAAATCCGGCTGCACCTCTGTGTATGACTGCGGATTGTTGTACTTTGCATCAAAGCTGTAAAACGTATCATCCGCTAAAATCTCACCCGGATAGGATGCGATATATTCGTCCCCGCTCTGGAACACGGCACACTCAATTTCTCTGCCGACGATGCCCTCTTCAATTAATACCTTGCTGTCATAGTGCAGTGCCTCCGCAACCGCTGCTTTTAAATGTCCGTAGTTGTCTACCTTATACACACCCTTAGACGAGCCGGAGCGGCTTGCCTTCACGAACACCGGGAAACGCAATGCGTAGATTTTATCCTTCAGCTCTTCAACCTCCTGCGCACTTTGCACATAAACATATGGTGCTTGTGTAACGCCGAGTGTATCTACAATCATTTTTGTATAAACCTTATCCATCGATACGGCACTGGAGAGCACGCCGCAACCAACATACGGCAGCTTTGCAAGCTCAAAAAGTCCCTGAATTGTGCCATCCTCACCATTTTTGCCGTGCAGCACCGGAAATACCACATCCACCGGCAATGTTTCATAAGTACCGTCACCAAGCACATATAAACACTTCTTAGCCGCCGAAAGCACAACCGGCCGATTCCCTGCACCAATCCAAAGATTGTCGCGGATATTCTCCCAAGCACCCTCATAGAGGTACCACTGCCCCTCCATAGTGATGCCCACTGCCAACACATCGTAAAGCTCTGTGTCAATACTCGATAAAATTGTATATGCCGAGCGACAGGAAACCACATTTTCCGAGGATGCTCCGCCAAAAATCACACAAACCTGTTTTTTCATTTCATTCACTCCCTGCTGTATCTTATGCAGTTGTATATTTGAAAATACTGCTTATTTTGCATCAATGGTGTCCAGCTTCTCCAGCGCACGTGCCGAGATTCTTTCGTAGCGCTCACGCTTATTTTTAATGCGTTCGCCCAGATTTTCAATAATGCCGAAATTCACAGTCATCGGCTGGAATTTTTCCACACTCGCATCGGAGATATAATTTGCAAGCGCACCGATTGCCGTATAGCGCGTAAAATCCACAAACGCCTCATTCTTCAAATAGCGCGCCATATTGATACCTGCCGTAAGTCCGCTTGCCGCAGACTCGACATAGCCTTCCACACCGGTGATTTGTCCCGCAAAGAAAATGTTTTTATGTTCGCGCAGTTGATATGCATTGTTTAAAAGCTTCGGCGAATTCAAAAACGTATTTCTATGCATCACACCATAACGCACAAATTCCGCATTTTCCAAGCCCGGAATCATTGAAAAGACTCTTTTCTGCTCCCCAAAGGTCAAATGTGTCTGAAAGCCTACAATATTGTAAAGTGATGCTGCCGCATTGTCCTGCCGGAGCTGAATCACTGCGTAAAAGTCGTCTTTCCCCGTCTTCGGGTTCGTAATGCCGACCGGCTTAAGCGGCCCGAACAAAAGTGTGTCGTGACCGCGCGATGCCATAACCTCCACCGGCATACAGCCTTCAAACACCTTTAAATTCTCAAAAGATTTAAGCTGTACGGTTTCAGCATGCACAAGCGCGTCGTAAAACGCCTCGTACTCTTCTTTATTCATCGGACAATTGATGTAATCCGCCGTACCGCGGTCATAGCGCGCAGCGAAAAATGCCTTATCCATATCGAGGCTCTCTTTTGTCACCATCGGTGCCGCTGCATCAAAAAAGTGCAAATACTCCTTATCCGTAATACGCTGAATTTCTTCGCTGAGCGCATCCGAGGTAAGCGGTCCACTCGCCACAATGGTTGGCACGTCTACATCTAATGCTGTAACCTCGCCGTGCTCTACCGTGATGTTTTTGTGTTCACGAATACACTTTGTCACCATCTCGCCAAAACCGATACGGTCAACCGCAAGTGCACCGCCTGCCGGCACTGCCGTTGCATCTGCACATTGCATAATCACCGAATCCAGTCTGCGCATTTCCTCTTTTAAAAGTCCGACTGCATTGGCAAGCTGATTGGAGCGCAAGGAGTTGCTGCACACCAGCTCTGCAAAATGGTCATAATGATGCGCATCCGAGCGCTTTTCTGGCTTCATTTCATATAGCGTAACCTCTACGCCTCTATTTGCAAGCTGCCACGCTGCTTCGCAGCCGGCAAGTCCTGCGCCGATTACTTTCACCTTCACTTTTTGCTACCGCCTTTTTTTGCACTCTCTTCAAAGTCACAGCCCGGATTTAAGCATACGGTTTTTCTGCCCGCACGCGAAATATTTGTAAACAACGCCTTGCCACACTTCGGGCAGGTGCGGCTCTTCAGTGGCGTATCCCAAGTCATAAAATCACAATTCTGATAATCCTCGCAGCCGTAATATGTCTTACCCGTGCGCGTACGTCTGGTCAAAAGCGGCTTTCCGCACTTCGGACAGGCAACACCTGCCTCTACGCGAATCGACTTCGTGTTTCTGCATTCCGGGAAGCCCGGGCATGCCAAAAACTTACCGCTGCGCCCCAATTTATATACCATCATGCGGCCGCATTTTTCGCACTGTACATCCGAAACCTCGTCCGCAATTTTCACATGCTCAAGCTCTTTTTCCGCGCGGTCGATATCCGCTTTAAAATCCGGATAGAAATCACGCAAAATCTGCTTCCAAGCAACGTCACCGCTCTCAACATCATCGAGGCGCGTTTCCATATTCGCCGTAAATTCCACATCGACAATGTTTTCAAAGTTTTCCTTCAAAAGCTTCGTCGTCACCTTGCCGAGCTCTGTCGGCACAAGCGATTTTTTCTCGCGTGCAACATAACCGCGCGCCAAAATGGTCGTAATGGTCGGCGCATAAGTAGACGGACGGCCGATCCCCTCTTCCTCAAGCGCCTTTACAAGCGTTGCCTCCGTATAGCGCGGCGGCGGCGAAGTAAAGTGCTGTTCCGGCTCAATGCTCTCGCAAACGAGCTTATCTGTTTTGTTCAGTGGCGGCAGTGCAGTCTGCTTTTCTTTGTTTTCCGCATCGCTGCCCTCGGTGTACACCTTCATAAAACCGTCAAACAGTACGTTTGTACCGGTTGCACGGAAATTATGCTTGTCACAAAGAAGCTCAGCTGTGGTGCTTTCCACCCTTGCATTCTCCATCTGACTTGCTACAAAGCGCTCCCATATCAGCTTATAAAGCTTATATTGATCATTTGTAAGCGAGCCCTTGACCATTTCCGGCGTTAAAGAAACATTTGCCGGACGGATGGCTTCGTGCGCATCCTGTGAGTTTTTACGTGTTTTATACATTCTAAACGACTTTGGTGCATACTGTGCGCCGTATTTGTCTAAAATCAGGTTCTTTGCAGCCGCCTGTGCTTCAACAGCAATACGGACAGAATCCGTACGCATATAGGTAATCAAGCCGACCTTGCCCATACCGGATACATTGACGCCCTCATAGAGTGTCTGCGCGGTAGACATCGTCTTTCTCGCCTGAAAATTAATCTTTCTGGAAGCTTCCTGCTGCAGTGTTGAAGTCGTAAACGGCGGTGCCGGGCTCTTTTGTGAAACCGTCTGCTTAACATCGGTCACCGTAAAGGCTTTACCGGTTACATCCTTTACGATTTTGCTTGCAGTTTGTTCATCCGGAATCTCCATTTTTTCGCCATTGGTGCCATAGTAAGCCGCTTTTACCTTTTTCTTGCTGCTCTCCGGATTCAAAAATGCCGTAATGCTCCAATACTCACGCGGTACAAAAGCCTCAATTTCCGCTTCGCGGTCACAAATCAGACGTGTTGCCACGCTCTGTACGCGCCCTGCAGACAAGCCCTTCTTTACCTTTTTCCACAAAATCGGACTTAAGGTATAGCCCACCACTCTGTCGAGTGCGCGGCGCGCCTGCTGTGCATCCACAAGGCTTTGATCAATCACGCGCGGCTCTTTAACTGCTTTTTTCACCGCATCCTTTGTGATTTCGTTAAAGGTTACGCGATTTTTGTCCGTCGGCGCGAGACCAAGTGCATTCGCCAAGTGCCAGCTGATTGCCTCACCCTCGCGGTCGGGGTCTGTTGCAAGCAGAACCTGGTCTGCTTCCTTTGCAAGCTTACGAAGCTTGCCCAAAATCTCGCCTTTGCCGCGGATTGTAATATAATGCGGTTCAAAATCGTCATTGACATCAATACCCATCTGACTCTTCGGCAAATCAATGATATGACCAACTGACGCTTCTACGCTATAGGTAGAACCAAGGTATTTTTTAATCGTGTCCGCCTTAGACGGAGACTCTACGATAATCAGTTTTTTACCCATTGTGTTTCCTCCGGTTTTGTGAATATATTTCTTTGTTTCCTGTTATACATGAATTGAAAAATTGTTGCCGCCCAAGCTATCTACCAACCCCGACAGCTCCAGCATTGTCAATAGCGCACCAACTGTGCCGGCATCCTTATTTAAGGTTTTACATAGCTCATCTATGTGCCTGTTTTTCTCGGCCAGCAAAAGCACAATCTCACGGCTCTCTTCATCTAAAGTCTGTAACTGTGCCTGCGAAAACAATGCCTTTTTCTCCGTTTCTGCCTTTTTCTTAAACAGTCGCTTGCCCTTGCGGATTTTATAATCCGCACCGTGCAGCTGCGCCAATTGATAGGTATATTCCGATAAAATATCCTCTACAGTCTTGCAAAGCTTTGCGCCGCCGTTTTGAATCAAGTCGTTACAGCCCTGTGAGAAAAATCGGTTGTAGTCGCCGGGAACGGCAAATACATCCTTGCCCATATTCAACGCTTTGCTCGCCGTAATCAGCGCACCGCTTCTATTTTCCGGTGCCTCAGTTACAACCGTACCTGCCGCCAAGGCAGCCATAATGCGGTTTCTGCGCGGGAAATTCGTGCCGATTGCCTTAGTACCGGGTACAAACTCCGTAATCACTGCGCCGTTTTTGATAATCTGTGCATAGAGCCTTCTGTTTTCTGCCGGGTACACAACATCAATACCACAACCCAATACTGCAATTGTCTTGCCGCCGGCAGCCAGCGCTGCTTTATGCGCCGCTGTATCAATGCCGCGCGCCATACCGCCAATTACCGTAACACCGTTTTGTGCAAGGTCGTAGGCAAGCTGCTCGGTAAACTTAAGTCCATACTCTGTCGCATCTCTTGTGCCAACCACCGTAATCGATAAAAGTCTGTCCCAAGGCAGAATTTCTCCCATACCGTAAAGCACGTATGGTATATCGTCGCATTCGCGCAGCGCAGACGGATACATTGCATCGTCAAAGGTTAAAACCCAAGCACCGATTTGCAAAATTCTTTCCATAATCTTTTTTGCTGCGCGCATATCATGCGCGGTAATTACCTGTGCATCCTTTTGCGTAATGCGCGCCGTGCGCAAAAGCGCCTCTTCGTCTGCACGATAAATATCCTCTACGGTATCAAATACCTCCAACAGCGCGCCAATCTTTGCACTGCTGATGCCTTCCAGCGTTGTAAGCCAAATCCACAAAAGTTTTCTATCCAAGATTTTACCTCCTTCCGCCTATTTTGATACCCCGGATATATAAACCCTTTTTCTAACATACTACAAAACAGCCGCTTTGTCAAAACTTTTTTTACTTAATATATAAATTAATAGAAAAAATTTTTTGGCAGATGGCGCGTTTGCATTGCGTTTTGAAAAGAATTGTGTTACAATAAAGTAAATTTTGAAGGAAGTAGGAAAATCATGATAGACGATAAAATGCTTCTGTCTGTCTCCAAGCCGATTCAGTATACCGGCGGCGAGCTGGGCATGGTTAAAAAAGATATACATTCCGTGGATATGCGCTTTGCATTTTGTTTTCCGGACAACTATGAGGTCGGCATGTCGCACTTAGGCATGAAGATTCTGTATCACTTATTAAACGAGCGCGCTGACACATATTGTGAGCGTGTATTTGCACCGTGGCCGGATATGGAAGAAAAAATGCGTGAGCGCGGCGAGCCACTTTTCTCCATTGAAACAAAATCCCCCGTGCGCGATTTTGACATCGTTGGTTTTACACTGATGTATGAAATGTGCTACTCAAATGTGGTAAATATGCTCGATTTATCCGGCATGCCGATGCTTGCAAGCGAGCGCGGTGAGGGCGACCCGTTTGTTTGTGCGGGCGGTGCCTGTGCATACAACGGTGAACCACTTTCAGATTTCATCGACTTTTTCATCTTAGGTGAAGGCGAAGAAATCTTAAATGAAGTTATGGATGTTTACGCAGATTGGAAAGCCAAAAAGCAGGAGCGCAAGACTTTTTTGGAGCGCATTGCAGAATTAGAAGGCATCTATGTGCCGTCGTTTTACGATGTCGAATACAACGAGGACGGTACAATCAAGTCCTTTACCAAAAATAACGTTCACGCGAAGGACAGAATCCGCAAGCGTATCATTACGGATTTTGACAATTCATATTTCCCTGAAAGCATTATCGTACCGTTCGGTGAAGCTGTACACGACCGTGTAACGCTCGAAATATTCCGCGGCTGTATTCGCGGCTGCCGCTTCTGTCAGGCAGGCTATGTCTACCGTCCGGTGCGCGAAAAGAGCGCAAAAAAGCTGGTAGATTTAGCCGAAAAGCTGATGAAGGCAACCGGTTACGAGGAGATTTCGCTTTGCTCGCTTTCCACAAGCGATTACCGCGAATTAAACGAGCTCACGGAAGGGCTCTTGACCGAAATTGAAAAACAGAAGGTCAACCTTTCTTTACCGTCGCTTCGTATTGATAATTTTTCTCTCGATTTGATGCATAAGGTGCAAACCGTGCGCAAAAGCGGCATCACCTTTGCACCGGAAGCCGGCACACAGCGCCTTAGGGATGTTATCAAAAAGGGCGTAACCGAGGCGGATTTAATTCGCTCTGTTTCTATGGTATTTTCAGGCGGCTGGACAAATTTAAAGCTTTACTTTATGATTGGTCTGCCGACAGAAACCGAGGACGATGTGCGCGGCATCGGCGCACTGGCGCATAAAGTATTGGATGCTTACTATGCACAGCCAAAAGAAGAACGTCACGGCAGTCCGAGAATCTCCGTGAGTGCATCAACCTTTGTTCCAAAACCATTTACGCCGTTCCAGTGGGAAGCGCAGGATGATTTAGACACCATTTTGCAAAAGCAAAAGGCGGCGCGCAGCGCCATCCGCTCCAGACAAATCAGCTTCAGCTGGCACGAATCGAAGGTCACCATCTTAGAAGGCGCATTTGCGCGCGGTGACCGCCGCTTGGGCAAAGTTCTTTTAGCTGCACACAAGCACGGCTGCAAGTTTGACGGCTGGGATGAGTACTTCAATTTCGAGGGCTGGATGCAGGCATTTGCAGACTGCGGCATCGACATTGCATTTTATAACAACCGCAAGCGCAGTTTCAATGAAATTCTGCCGTGGGATCATATAGATGTCGGCGTAACCAAGGCATTTTTGCAGAAGGAATGCGAGCTTGCTTACAAGGGCATCGTTACCCCGAACTGCCGCGAGCAGTGTACGGGCTGCGGCGCAAGCTGCTTTGGAGGAGGTGTTTGCTTTGAAAGGTAACTACACCTACCGCCTGCTCTATGAAAAGGGCGTAAATGTACGCTACATTTCACAATTAGACTTCGTGCGCGTATTAAACCGCACGGTACGCAGAAGCGGTCTGCCGGTGACCTATACGGTCGGCTTTAATCCGCACCCGGTGATGACCGTTGCCGCGCCGATTCCGGTCGGCACAACCAGTGTATACGAGTGCATCGACATCGATTTTGACGAAAAACAGGACACCGCATTTTTAGCAAAGCACTTAGATGCCACCTTCCCGGAAGGCATCCGCGTGCTTGAGGCAAAAGAGGTTACGCAAGCCTCTGTCCCCTTCCGCGATATCGATTCTGCAAGCTACACGGTGCGCGCAGAATATTCGGGTGCTGCGCCGGATGTAAATGCATTTTTAGCGCTCGGCGAAATCTTGATTGAGAAAAAAACAAAAAAGGGCTTAAAGGAAATCGACATCAAACCCGACATTGAAAAGCTTGTGCTTTTGTCTGCCGAAGACGGCATATGCATTTTCGAAATGCAGCTGCCGTGCGGCAACGAAAAGAACATCAAACCGGATTTGGTGGTGCAGGCAATTGAGAAATATCAGCCGCAATTTCACGCAGAATGCGTTCTGCCGCACAGAACGGCAGTTTATGCAAAAGGCAAATTAATTTTTTAGGAGGATATACACATGGTAAAAGGTATGGAACATGTAGCAATCTTTGCTGCAGACACAAAGAAGCTCACAGACTGGTACAAGGACATGTTTGGTCTTCGTGAGGTGTACAACAATGGTAAGGGCACAATCTTCCTTGCTTTCGAGAGCGGTGATATGATTGAGTTTTGCATGGCAGCAGAGCCGATGCTCGCAGCAACCGACAAAACCGCAGGTATTCGCCACCTTGCGCTCGCCATCGACGACGACAAATTCGACGCAATGGTTGAAAAGCTCAAGGCAGACGGCGTAAAGGTAATCACGGATGTAGTTGTTTCCCCGAAGGGCATCAAGACCTTCTTCTTTGCAGACCCGGAGGGCAACATCAGCCACCTGATTATGAGACCGGAACCGTTAGTATAAGGAGGAAACAAAAATGGATGCAAAAGAA
>JAFQPV010000362.1 GCA_017411585.1 Clostridia bacterium
AATTTTTGTGCATACTTTCGTATGTGCATAAATTTTTCCGCAGGATTTCGCAAAATTTGCCTTTTTAAACCCTATGCGTTCGACTTCCCTCGGGTTATCCATAATATTATAGCACTTTGCAAGTATTGTGTCAACTAAAAAAGGATGCTCGTGGGCATCCTTTTCATCATTTATACAGCTCCAAAAGCCAATCGCAATTGTCAAGCTTTTCCAATATCATCTGTCGGTTGAAATAATAGTGATTTGCCGCTTCGAAGCCGACCGCCGGTCTTAAGCACATAATCTCATAGGTCTTTGCTGCAAGTTCGCGCTCATCTTCAACAATTGCGCGCAGCTGCGCCCTGAGCGCTTCCGATCCATTTTCCAAATATGCATCGCGCAGGCGGATAAAGCGAATCTGATTGTAGGAAGATTTAAAGAGCATATAGCTTATATAAGCAATATCCGAAAGCTCACCTTCCACTTCCTTCAAAAGTGCAAGCCCCTCTTCCCATTTTTCCGAAACCAGCTTAAACTGTTTTTCAAAAACATCCACAGGATACATGCTTCTCCATTTTTCCAGATCATCATAGGCATAACAGGTCATTGTTGCTTTGTAGCCGGTCGGCTGAGAATACAACGTATTCGATACGCCTGCATTCTGCGGGCCGTAATAGAGTGTTCTGATGTCAAACGGAAATTCACCGAAAGCCGCACAAAAGATATCCGTTGCCGCCTTCACCTTCTTAGCGCTGTCCCCATACAGAATTTTATAACTCATATCATAATCCGGTGCTTTGCCGTTTTCTGCAAAAAAGCTCTCCGAAATCAGCTTAATGTTCGGTGAAGGATAGCCACCAAGTGTCCAACTGAGCATCAAGTGATCTATGCCGAATTCTATCAATCTGTTCATATCGCCGATCAGTGTTTTGTAAATCGGTAAATACGGCGTAGTGGAGCATTCCCAGCTATTATTGATTTGCAGCTTGGCAACCGTCGGAAGTCCGGCAGACATGGCAACACCCCAATCCCGAACGCTGTGCGGGCTTAATCCCTCAACAGACATTGCATAGTCGCTAACCTCGCCCGATACACCGCCGCGTTCATAAGCAAGCCTTGTTTCGCGCTTCGTCATTAATGCGACGGAATCGGGCAGACTTTGAATATGCTTTTTCTTAATTTCTCCGTCGGCATCATTTGCCATATCCCAGCCCCAGTCCCACGCAATGACTAAGACATTTTCATCCGCTCTGTGCGCACCTTCCGCAATCAGGCGATTTGCAAGTGCCGCAAGCTCCAGCGCTTCTTTATCGGCGCAGTGCGGACACGCCACACTTGCTTTACGCGATTTACAGTGCGTCATATTTTCGGACATCGTAATCGTAAAGAAGCCACCAAGTCCCGGCACGGCGCGGCAAAGCGATTCCACAGCGCCGGACAGATAGTTTTGCGACTTCTCATTAGTAAGGCACATCGTTGCATATCTGCCGCAACTTGTTACCGCACCCTTCATATCGGGATAGGTTTCAAAAAACGAAAGCGGCATCGTTCTCGGCTCGTTGATATATAAATAGATTTTAATGCCGAATTCCTTCGCACGTTTTACAAAATTGCGCAGGTTTTGCTGACGTGCTTCCCAACCATCCGACATTGCCTTGTCAAACGGAAATTCCGTCATACGATACAACACAGCCTGCAGCCAAATACCGTTGACGCCGGTTTCGGCATACTGCTCTAAAAGCGCATCCGGGCAGTAGGTTGCACTATCGACATCAAATGCACCTTCGTACAGCGCGCAGAAGGAATAGATGTAGCGCGCACCGAAGCGTGGCTTACGTTCAAACGTTCCCTTTTCAAGATACGGACCATTGTTTGCCCGCATCAAATCCAAAATCCGATAAAGTCCTCGCAAAATGCCCGCACTACCGCCGGCAGACATTTCAATTTTTTCAGATTCGATTTTGAGAATGTGATATTCTTCTGCTTGATCTCCAACGAAATTCAATACGATTTTCTTATCCCGTCCGCCAAGGCTAACGCCCCAGACTGCACCAAGCTTAGCTTCAAAGCGCTTTGCCATGCGCGACACAACCGCATCACCCGTTGCATTTTCAACAGTCCATGTGCCGTCTAACACAACACAACCATCCATCGGCGCACCGCAAGAAATGCGTTCTTGCTTCTTACTCCAGAAATCAAACGGCAACTGCGCCCCCATCGGCACAGGTACACTCTGCATTGTCTTTTTTATACGTGCGGTTTTGGCAAGCTCCTCCGCCGTAAGTACGCAGTAACCCACCTTTTCGCACGCAGGCTTAAAG
>JAFQPV010000363.1 GCA_017411585.1 Clostridia bacterium
CACACCCCTTTCTATAGTAAAGGATATGCAAGTCTTTGGCGATTTATCTCTTTTTGCGAATGAATTTTTTTGTTTTACCCTTTTGCTTTTTGGATTTCTTATCCTTCTTTTTCTTGGTCTCTAAAAGCTTCTGGTACGGCTTTTTCTCGCGCTTGAGTACGCCGATGGGCGCGAAGTCGATTTTGCGCTCGTGCTCGGATACGTGCGTGAGTTTTACCTGCAAAGTGTCACCAAGGGCATAAACCTTGCCGGTGCGCTCTCCGCGAAGACAGTAATGGCTTTGCTCGTATTTGTAATAGTCGTCATCGAGCGAGGAGAGCGGAATCATTCCGTCAATGGCATCGGCAACGGTTACGAATATACCGAAATCGGTGACGGAGGATACAACGGCGGTGAATTCACAGCCGAGGAATTGCTTCATAAACAGACAGGTGAAATACTTGTCTGCCTCGCGTTCTGCCTCTGTAGCAGCAATTTCCGTTTCTGTTGCATTTTCTGCAGCGGTTTTTGCAAGCGCAGAAAGCTGGGATGCATATTCGGTGCTTAACTTACCTTCGATTTGCGCCTTGAGTACGCGGTGGATAAACAAATCCGGATAGCGGCGAATCGGGGAGGTGAAGTGGCAGTAGTACTGCGCGGCAAGCCCGAAATGACCGAGGTTTTCATCTGCGTAGCGCGCTTTCATCATGGCGCGCAGTACCACCGTGCAAATCAGTGCCGGATTATCGCTTTCCTGCGCACGTTCAATGACTGCGGCAAAATCGCTCGGCATAATTTGTCCCTTCGGTTTTACCGCAGGAAAACCCATAAAGCCTAAGAATTCATTTAAGTTTTCCAGCTTTTCCGAAGACGGCGTTTCGTGAACGCGGTATACAAATGGAAGCTTGCGGTCGAATGCGTGCCGCGCAACCGTTTCATTGGCAATCAGCATAAACTCTTCGATGATTTTGTTGGAAATGCCGGCTTCGTGTGCGCCGACCGAGGTTGGGAAACCATCACTGCCGAGGATGATGTGTGGCTCCGGAATGTTAAAGTCAATGCTGCCGCGTGCACTGCGCTTTTTCGTGAGAAGCTGCGCAAGCGCGTGCATATCGCGCAGCTCGTTTGTAATGTCTGCGTACTGCGTATTGTACGGTGAATCCGGATTTTCGAGCATCTCTGTTACGATGCGATAGGTCATGCGATGCATCGAGCGGATAATGCCGTTTTCGATTCTATAATCCGTAACGCTGCCGGCTTTGTCAATCTGCATCGTGACGGACAGCGTATAGCGGTCCTCGCCTTCGTTTAAACTGCAAATGCCGTTGGAAAGTGCTTCCGGCAGCATCGGGATAACGCGCCCCGGATAATACACGCTTGTGCCGCGCTTGTAGGCTTCGTTGTCAAGCAGACTGCTTTTGGTGACGTAATGGGTAACGTCTGCAATGTGCACATATAAAGTGTAGCCGTCCTTTGTTTTTTCAACGCAGACTGCATCGTCAAAATCCTTGGAATCGTCACCATCAATGGTGATGACCTTTTTGTCTCTGAAATCTGTGCGCCCTTCAGTAGTGATGGGCTCTTTTTCTGCATCTGCGGCTTGTGCGAGGGTTGCTTCGTCAAATACGGTGCGCAACCCTGCCTTGTGCGAAATGGCACCAAGCTCAG
Source organism: Clostridia bacterium (assembly GCA_017411585.1). GTDB lineage: Bacteria > Bacillota > Clostridia > UBA1381 > UMGS1253 > RGIG2041. The sequence continues at coordinate 1,648 of JAFQPV010000363.1, forward strand.
CATCGATACTGCCGGTTTTGCCCAGTATTTCGCAAATTGTGCCTTCGGCATATGCTGTTGCCCGTGGGTATTTATCAATTTTCACAACAACCTTGTCGCCTGCAGCTGCGCCGGACAGGTTTTCTACACGCACAGCAAAGCCGAGCGCCGGATTGTCTGCTTCCACGTATGCGGCGCGCCCGTACAGGGTGAGTGTGCCGACGACGTGTGTCAGCGTGTGGCGCAGAATTTCGATGATTTCGCCTTCGTCTTTATCCTCCGGCTTTTTCTTTTTGGTTTTGCGGAGTACGCAAACAACCATATCACCGTCAATCGCGCCGCTTGTGTAGGCGAGCGGAATAAAGACAGAGTGTGTGCCGTCCAAGGCATCGACAAAACCGCCGGTGCGCAGTGCCTTGAATTTGCCGGTGATTTTTTCGGTTTTATTTAGTTTCATACGTCCTTTTTTATTTAAAAGGATTGCATTTTCTTCTATAAGCTTATCCAGGATAGCTTGAAATGCCGGCAAATCGGCGTGCGGCACGTCCAGTACAACAGCCAGCTCCTCGGCGCGCATCGGTATATAGCTTTCCAAACCCATAAAGGCAAGAATTTTTTCTTCTCTG
>JAFQPV010000364.1 GCA_017411585.1 Clostridia bacterium
ATACTGACTATAAAAGAAGTGAGTTTAATGTGGGGAATTTCTGTAAGAAGAATTACCGTTTTGTGTAATGAGGGCAGAATTGTTGGAGCAAAGAAAATCGCAGGTGCTTGGCTTTTGCCAAAGGACGCAAAGAAACCTGCTGATGCGAGAATTAAATCAGGAAAATACACAAATTGGAGAAATAAAACAGATATGGCATCTAAAGATTTTGAAAGTAATTTAAAAAATCTAAAAGGCACATTTGCTGTAGAGAGTATGACAGTTAGTGAGGAAAGTATTGAAAACCTCAAAAGAATTGATAGCGGTAAAGTAAGCTATACTGATGTAATCGAAGAATTGAAGCTTAAATATATGCAAAGGGTGTAATTATGTTTTCAAAATATGATGTTTATACGACTACCCAATCGATATATTGCTATCCTGATAGTAATGTGTTGAAAAACAAATTAAATATAAGAGATAATAAGCTTTTAAAAACCGCTGAAGAAGAAATTACACTTATTAAACAAATGGAACTTTTGAAAAATCCGATAAAGGGTAACTTTTCAAAAGCACATCTTATGAATATACACAAGTTTATTTTTGAAGATATTTATTCGTTTGCCGGAAAAATCAGACGAGAGCAAATAAGTAAAGCGGATACGATGTTTTATCCGCCGAATTTGATTGATAGAGAGCTTAATAATGTGTTTGCAAAAATAAAAGAGAAAAATATGCTCAAAGAAATAGACATAGAAAAGGTTTTTGATAGTTTAGCATATGTGATGGCAGAACTCAATATTATACATCCTTTCAGAGAGGGCAATGGTCGTACCATTCGTGAATTTATCCGCCTTATAGCAAAGCGTATGGGATATGACCTGAATTGGGGAAATGTAGATAAGGAAGAGCTCTTGGAAGCTTCAATACAGTCTGTTGATAATTATAAGGTGTTGGTAGGGATACTAGAGGATTGTATTGAGTAGTTGAGTGAGTACAAAAACTTTCGAAAATAAAATCACTACGATGAAAAATGCAAAATGTGGATAATAAAATCACGAAAAAGCAATGAAATTTACGGTGATGAAAAAAGCGGAAGTCGAGTGGGAATAAGCTAAAATTAACCTATATTGATTTGTTTTGCAGACAGTTATTTTGACTGTCTGCATTTTCTATATTATCATAATAATTCATGGAAATATTGTGCTCCAGCATATTGGGAATATGCCGCAAATGCCAAATGACAATATCGGCATTATTCTATTTTTAGTGAATAATATAGATAAACGAGGTGTTGAAATGGATATATTGACAATAAAAGAAGCAAAAAAGAGAACCCCTATAAAAATGCCACGAAAGAATCTCTTTCGTGGCATTAATTCCTTTAAAGATAAAATGCGTGATTGCCAATTTGGGTGTAAAACGTTCGATTTCTTGCAACCCAGCTCCCTTGATTCGGATTTGCAAAGAATAAGCAACCACCGACATTGTTTTCGCCATGCAACGCGCGCTTTGCTGCCATCACTGATGCATAACTTGGTGTGTTATAAATCGTGCCGTCCACTGATGGGGTATACTGCACACCGTATTTATCATCAAAAATGACGCCGTAAATCGTATTTGGATACTGACTGCTGTTGACGCGGTTTAAAATCACATTTGCAACACCCAACTTGCCAGCATCCGGCTCATTGCCGCTCTCCGCCTGTACAATACGCGCAAGCCATAAAATATGGTCTGCCTGATAGTCACTTACGTATTTTGCCGGAACGGTGTGCCCCGACTTTTTCAAAACAACATTGCAATAGCCTTGATTCCATTCCACCGACACATTAAAGGTCTTCTGCGCAAAACGCACCGGCACATAGATGCGACTGTTCACAACTGCAGCCGGTTTCGGCAAATCATACGTAGTACCATTGACCGTAAAATACGACTGTCCAGCTGTAATTTTTGCATGGTTGGTGCCATAATTCACCGTAAAAGTACCCGAATTCCAAGAAAAATCAGTTGCGCCAAACAATTCACACAGTGATCTGCCAGCAATATAAACCGTATTTTGATACATAATCAGTGGCTGGCTCGGGCGCACATATGTATCGTTAATCACCAAATCCAATGGCGCAGTCGTATCATTATAAATCGCATGCGTTACCGTCTGAAACGGCATAATCAACGCCAGGCAAAGGCACAATGCCAAAACGATCTTCTTCATAAAATTCCCCATTCGTTGTTAATTTTTTCGAGAGTTTTCAAAAAAACACGGCAATGTTTAATATGATTTTACCATTTTGTAACAAATTTGTCAAGTTTGCAAAGCCGCTTATGTAAGCAACAAAGAAAAGTATGCAAATTTTCAAAATAATCCTTGACATTTATCGTGCATACGAGTATAATATATGAGTAGCGCAAAATTGCATATAGGGGTATAGCTCAGTTGGTAGAGCAGTGGTCTCCAAAACCACGTGCCGAGGGTTCAAGTCCTTCTGCCCCTGCCAAAATTAAAGATAGAGTCGCATTAGCGGCTCTATTTTTTGTTTTCGTATAGATAGACTTGAACCCGAGGCACGGTAAGTGCCGGGCAGCAGCGCCGAGCGCCGCCGGTGGCGGATGAAGCGAGGGGCGGCTGGCGCAGCGGTCGACAGAGCACAAGGCGATTCATCGCCGCTGGAATATGTCGGGCACCGCAAGCCGGGGTGCGCAGCACTTCAAGTCCTTTAAGCCCCTACCAAAAAAGAACAGAATCACACGATTCTGTTCTTTTTTACATTGACAGAGCGAAAACTTTTTACTATGATGATTGCAGGTACTAAAATAAGGAGGGTTTTACATGAATATATTGGCAATCGGCGCACATCCGGACGATATTGAAACATCCTGCGGCGGCACACTTGCAAAATACGCAAAGCTGGGCCACAAGGTGTTTGCCGCAACGGCTACAAACGGTAACGTTGGTTCGGCAACACTCCCGATGGATGAAATCGCTAAAATCAGAAAAGAAGAAGCAAGAAAGGCTGCAGAAATCATTGGTGCAGAATACATCTGCTTAGACTATGACGATGAAATGTTTTTCGAAGACAGAGCCGCAAGACTTGCGTTTATTAACTTGGTAAGATACTGCAAGGCAGATATCATTTTGACACACAGCCCGGAAGACTACAATCCGGACCATGAGCTCACCAGCAAAATCATCAACGATATCGCCGTTATGATTCCGGTCGCAAAAATCCAGACACAAGCACCGGCGTATGACAAAATCCCGATCATCGCATACTTCGAGCCGGTACACGGCATGGGCTTTGTTCCGACCGAATATGTAGATATTACAGAAACCATGGAAATCAAGATGGCAATGTGCAGAGCGCACAAGAGCCAGGTTGCTTAGATGTCCGACAACTATAAAGACACCATGGCAGACAAGGATTTCTTTGATAACTACTACACCATCGCAAAATACAGAGGCATTCAGTGCGGCGTAGAATATGCCGAGGGCTTCCGCATGGCAAACGATGCATTCCGCGTAGTACCGTACAGAGTATTACCGTAAAATACAACAAAAAAACCGTCTTTCAAATGAAAGACGGTTTTTGGTTTCTAATTCTATTTTTAATTCAGGTCAACCGGTTTGCGCAACTTGCTTGACTCGTACGCGGCCAAAATAATATCTACCGGTTTTCTGCCCTCAATTTCATCAACCATAGGTGGTCTGTCCTCTTCTATTGCCATAATCATATCTCTGATTTGCGGCACATGCGTGTCCAACGCCATTTCGTTCGGGTTGCGGAATCCCCCATAGTTCTGCGCCGTTATCTGTGTCTCATCCAGCGATTTACCCTCAACATCCCACTTGATGATCTCCTTTTCCCGAAGCGAAATCGTTCCCTTCGTTCCTGTAATTTCAAGCACTCTCGGATACCCCGGCTCTACGCTCGTCGTGCCCTGAATAACACCGATTGCACCATTCGCATATTCCACAACCAGGCTGGCCGTATCTTCAACCTCAATATCTCTTGCAAGCGTTTTGCACACACCGTAAACAGACTTAACAGGACCGACCAGATACTGCAAAATATCTATCCCGTGAATCCCCTGGTTC
>JAFQPV010000365.1 GCA_017411585.1 Clostridia bacterium
ATTAGCATTTCGCCGTCAACATTCGTCAACACCTTAAACCAATCTGAACGGAAGAAACGCTTTATGGAATTTCTTGTTTGATAACAACCGCTTTTTCTGAAATCGTACACCGCTTGCAATATTATCGCATTTGCTAATTTCTCGTAATTTTCTTCATACATCAACTATCGCTCCAATTCTTTTTAGGGTGTGCCATATCGTGTTTTACTTTTGCGGAGTACCAATTATCAGCGGTTTCAAAGGAGCGATATATTGTTGTAATTAAAAATGCCCGTATGTTACGGACATTTGAGGTGTTTTCTTTTAATGCAAAATTGATATATTCAATGTGCGAACTGTCAATCTTCAAAAATCTGCTTTTAACAATTTCCTGCGGATAATCTTGTTTGTTGATACGGATATATGGCTCTTTGCTACAAACAACATCAACCATTAGCTCCACAATCTCGTCAAGCCATTCTGCCGTGTACTCTTTAACGATTATGTCATACTCAATATTTCTTTTTATTAGATGTTCATAAGTATTTCTTTCTTCAATCCATCGTATCATATCGGGTGATTGTGCCGGAGCAGAGGAAGATATACCATTTTCATTGATAGGATATGATATGATTGATTCAGTATAACTCAATTCATTATCCTTCTTTTCATTATCACTTATATTATTATCACTACATTTCGATTGTCGAAAGTCTGCATTTTCGATTTCCGAAACTCTTGAATTTTGATTGTCAAAAGTCTTGACTTTCGATTTTCCGAAGTCTTGACTTTCGATTTCCGAAAGTCTTGAATTTCGATGCTCGGTATCGTGAATAATAAAGTTTTTAAGATATATAATTGTAGGTTTGCCTTGTCCTTGCTTTTTGCGTTCTATAAGACCAATACCTTTTTCGCTATCAAGCTCTGCTATTAGCTTTGTTGCTTTTTCTGTACCACAACACATCTGTTCCATAACATCATTTGTCGTGAAATAGATATATGCTCGTTGCTGTTCATCAAGCCAACCATTTTTTATAGATAAGCTCATTCGGTCAAGCATAAGACCATACAATAGCTTTGCACTATCTGACACACGCTTAAATTCCGGCGAAGTCATAAGCAATTTTGGGATTCTGTAAAAAGTAAATTGTTCAGCTTCATTCCCATAGTAATAATCAAATACGATTGACATTTTTAGCACCTCCTTACATTAAATTTTTGCATAGAAAAAAGGTAGTCGTTATAAAAACAACTACCTTAGTCAAAGACACATATTAAATTGTAAATAGAAAAGAGCAGACACATAATATCTGCTCATTTCCATTCATAAGTTCTTATAAGATTTCAGAGTCATATCAAGGCTCAAAAGTAGTAAATTAGTAGTAAATTCACATTGAAACCTTACGAGAAATCCCTTAAATAAAGGGTTTTGAGATTAAAAAGACAATTTTCATAAAAAACTGTCCTTTACATTTCTGCACTTATCTTGTGATTTCCAGAATTTTAAACTGTACAACACCGCCCGGTGTCTGTACATCCACCAAATCGCCAACCTTTTTACCCAGAATCGCTTTGCCGACCGGGGATTCATAGGAAAGCTTGTTTTCCGACGGATTTGCTTCTGTCGGGCCAACAATACTGTAGCACTCCTCATCTTCAAATTCTACATCGAGAAGCTTTACCTTCGCACCAACACCGACTGCATCTGTTGTAATTTCACCTTCATCCACAACACGCGCAAGCTTAAGCATATTTTCTAACTGAGCGATTCGCGCTTCTACCTGTGCCTGTTCATTCTTTGCCTCATCATATTCCGAATTTTCAGAAAGATCTCCGAATGCAAGTGCCTGCTTGATTTTTTCAGCAACCTCTTTACGGCGCACAACCTTTAATTCTTCGAGTTCAGCCTCAAGCTTTGCCAAACCCTCCGCTGTCATTAACAGCTCTTTCGCCTCTGCCATTTTATATATCCTCCAAATTATACTTTCTAAATCCGCAGTTAAAATGTTACAAACAAAAAGGTCAATTCACTCAGTTTCTTGTGGATTTTGAACACTTCTATTATTATACCATTCTTTTTAGGAATGTCAAGTCTTTTTACACACATCTTACTCTCCAACCAATATCCCGCAGAGCACCATCTAAATTTGCATCCATCTCTAAACCATAACAGCACAGTATGAATTCTGCGCTTCTGCAATCCGCCCGCCCAAAATACTTTAAAAGCCCCACAAATCCAAAAGCAGTTTCAAACTGTAAATCTCTGCGCGCACGGTACGGATATATGCCGGAGTAATCCAATATCAACCCGGAAGAGAGTACTTCACTTGAAGGCGGCGAAAGCAAAAGCGCAATATCTGCCTTGTTCATAAGCTTTTCTCGGTCTGTAACAACTGCCGCAAGACCATAGTTTGCAAACAAGCTCTTCGCCGCACGTTGAGCACCGGCAACATCCCCCGAAACCAGATACAACTGTTTTGTATACATTGCCATCGCAGCAGCAGCTGCTTCTCCGGTAGCAGTAAACGGCGTTTCATAAATAAAAACCTCTGCATCATCTGTCGACAATGAAAATGCACGGATATGTCTTTCTATTATTTGTCCTGCATATGCAAAAAATATACGTCTGCCGTCCGGTATGTAAAAATTCCCTCTAAAAAATGAATACAGCGTTTGCTCCGGGTAAACACATGCTACACCACGCTTTTCCAGCTGCTGTGCGCATCTGTCAATAATCTTTTTTTGTCGTTCCGGCTTTAAATGCAAAAACTGCTCTTCCGTATAAGGCAATGTATATATGTATATGTTTCCGCCACCAGCCGGCAAAGCTTGCTGTTCTACAAACAATCTCTTCCACCTCGCAAAGGCATATTTCTGCATCGAGAAACACACAATCGCACCTTGCATATTCATTCCCTCCTTTGTATCACTTATTCGTATATATATACCGAAGTTGCAAAAAAAATGACTTATTTTCCATATTTAGTTGTAAATGCTACTTAAAATAGTGTATAATGGATTTATAAATTTTAGGTGGTGACAAAATGATTGCAAAGGTAAAATCCGCAGGATTGGAAGGGCTAAACGGTTTTGTTGTCGAGGTTGAAATCGACCTGGCAAACGGTCTGCCCGCTTTTGATATTGTCGGCTTGCCGGATGCCGCCGTCAAGGAAGCGCGTGAGCGTGTACGTGCGGCGGTGAAAAACAGCGGATTTACAATGCTTGCAAAACGAATCATTATCAATCTGGCCCCTGCCGACGTAAAAAAAGAAGGCAGTGTATATGATTTGCCGATTTGTGCCGCCTATCTTTCTGCAACTGAACAAATTAAAATTGATGCCTTAGAAGAAAGTATGTTTTTCGGTGAGCTGTCGCTGGATGGTGCGGTACGCCCGGTCACCGGCATTCTACCGATGGTACTGACCGCACGTGCAAACGGCATCCGCCGTGTATTTGTACCGGCTATAAACGCGCAGGAAGCAGCTGTAGCTGAAGGTGTAGAGGTCTATGGTGTGCAAAATCTAGCACAGCTGAAAGCGCATTTTGACGGTAGCGCGCCTATTGAAAAAACAACTGTAGACTTAGACGGCATCTTCCGCTTCAACGCGGAGCATGAACCGGATTTTTCAGATGTAAAAGGACAAGAGGGCGTTAAACGCGCACTGGAAATCGCAGCAGCCGGCAATCATAATGTACTGATGATTGGTACACCGGGCAGCGGCAAAACAATGTTAGCAAAGCGCCTGCCGACCATTTTGCCGGATATGACGTTTGACGAAGCCCTTGAGGTTACAAAAATTCATTCCGTCGCCGGTATTCTGCCGTCAGATATGCCGCTTGTAACGCGCAGACCATTCCGCGCACCGCATCACACAATTTCTTCCGTCGGATTATCCGGCGGCGGTCGTATTCCGAGACCGGGCGAGGTGAGTTTGGCACATAATGGTGTTCTGTTTTTAGACGAACTGCCGGAATTTTCAAAAAGCGCATTAGAAGTGCTCCGCCAACCTTTGGAGGATGGTGATGTCACTATCGCACGTGTAAATGCAACTGTTAATTACCCATCCAACGTGATGTTTATCGCAGCTATGAACCCTTGCAAATGCGGTTATTACGGTGACCCTTCCGGTCGTTGTCACTGTACGCAAGCGCAGGTAGACCAATATATGGGGCGCATCAGCGGACCACTGCTTGATCGCATTGATTTGCACGTTAGTGTCGCTTCCGTTGCATATGAAGCACTAGAAGGCGGAAAACAGGAGGAAAGCTCTGCTGATGTAAAGGCGCGCGTAGACCGTGCACGGAAAATCCAACAGGCACGTTATAAGGACTACCCAAAAATTCACTCGAATGCGCAGCTTACTGCCGCGATGATTGAAAAATTCTGTTGCCTTGGCGAAGCTGAGCGCGCACTTATGAAAAATGCTTTTACACGCCTTGGCTTGAGTGCTCGTGCACACCACGGCATTTTAAAAGTCGCACGTACCATTGCAGACTTAGCGGGTAGTGAAGATATCAAGGTTACACATTTGGC
>JAFQPV010000366.1 GCA_017411585.1 Clostridia bacterium
GCAGTACAGGCATCTGGTTGGACAAAAGGGGATACCGATGTATAAACCAATATCGTTTGCCTTGTTTTTCGAAAGAATCGGTAATTCATTTTGCGCAACGCGCAATGCCAAATTCAGTTTGTCTTCCTGTGCACCGTAAAGCGACTGCATATAAGAAATACATTCTTCCGGCGCTTTGCCTTCCAAAAGCATTTTGCGGAAAGGCTTTGCCGGACGGATGCCGGTCATTACGCCCCAAGGGAGCCTTACGTCATTTGCCTGCATTGCGGCAAGGCGAAGTGAAACGCCGCTGACAGCGGCGCAGATTTTTTTGAAGTTGTTTGTATCATCCAGATTTTCATCTGTAAAGCTGTGCGTGGCTGTATAGGTTTTTTGGGCATAGGTGAGCGTTGTATGCACGGTTAAAATGTTATCCTTGCGTACTGCCTCAGAAACTATATCCAAGTCTGTTTCCGGGTTAAAAAACAGCACGGCAACCAGCCACAGGCTATGTTCGGAATCGTGTCCGATTGTCTTAATATTCATATTCCCAGTCCTGTTGTATATATTCGTTATTTTTCTTTTCGTAGCCAATCGTGGTTGTTCGGCCGTGTCCCGGATAAACATCCGTATCATCCGGCAGAATATAAAGCTGGCGACGGATGGATTCCTTGATGATATCAAAATCACCGCCCGGCAAATCGCATCTGCCGATGTTTCTTAAAAACAGCGTATCGCCGGAAAAGAGCATACCTTCTGTATAGTAGCAAGTACTTCCTACAGTATGTCCCGGTGTGTAGAGCACTTTAATATCAATGTCACCTACACGCAGTGTCTCATTGTCGGCAACCGTTCTGGTCGGTGCTGTTTTCGGACAAACAGCATCTGAATACGCTGCCAGGTTTACGGTCGGGTCACAAACGGCATCTTCTTCAAAGTGGTGAATAAGAATTTGTGCGCCGGTTGCTTCGTGCAGCGCATCGAGTGCGCCGATATGGTCGTAGTGTGCGTGTGTGAGCAGGATGTATTTGAGTGTAAGACCTTCTTCTTCCAGAATGTCAAGAACGGCACCTGCATCACACGGTGCATCAATCACCGCTGCCTGCTTTGACTTTTCGTCGCCTAATATATAACAATTGTTGTCCATATTGCCTAAAGAAAGCATTTTAAAAAACATATTGGTTTTGTCCTTTCTACTGTGTGTTTCTTGTGATTTCGTACACGCCCGGAATGCTGCGCATCTTTTTAGTGATAATATCAAGCTGCGCAGTGTTGTTGATTTCGGCGGTCAATGTAACGATTGCAACATTGCCTTTGGTCGTGCGTGCATTGAAGGAGCGCATCGGGATTTTTAAATCCATCATATTGCTTGTAATTTCAGCAAGTAAACCTGTACGGTCGTCTGCCTCGATTTGTAAATCCACCAGGTAAGATGCATTCTTCGTTTCCTCCCAGGAAACGTTGATGAGTCTGCCTAAATCCTCTTCGGAAAGTGCAGTCATCGACATATTCGGGCAGTCACGTCTGTGTACAGACACGCCGCGGCCCTTGGTGATGAAACCAATAATATCATCGCCCGGCACCGGATTGCAGCAACGCGACAAGCGTACGAGACAGTTGTCAATGCCGTGCACAATAATACCGTTGGATGCCTTGGTTGCATGCGTTGCAGTGGAGGCAGAGAGGGCATCGAGCGTAAGTGCATCAAGTGTGCTTTGTGCGCCTTCCTGTTTTGCAACGCGCAGGTATTCATCGCGCAGGCGCATAATGATTTTTTGCGCGGTCAAACCACCGTAGCCGATGGAAGCATATAAATCGTCTAAATTATTTAAATTATAGCGACGTAAAATCGGGTCAATCCATTCCTGGCGGAACAGCTGTCCAAAGGAAAGGGAATGACGCTTTAATTCCTTATCAATTAAATCCTTGCCGCGTATAATATTTTCATCGCGGCGCTCTTTTTTAAACCATTGGTTGATTTTATTCCTTGCCTGTGAGGTTTTAACGATTTTGAGCCAGTCGCGGCTTGGACCATAAACCGAGGTGGAGGTCAAAATCTCGATAATATCACCGTTTTGCAGTTTTGTGTCGATGGTTACAATTTTGCCGTTGACACGCGCCCCCATCATTTTATAACCGATAGCGGAGTGGATAGCAAAAGCAAAGTCAATCGGTGTTGCACCTGCCGGCAGGTTGATTACATCGCCCTGCGGTGTGAATACGAATACCTCATCGGCAAACATATCGATTTTGAGTGTGCGCATAAACTCGTCTTCATCCATAGTATCTTTTTGGATTTCCAGAAGCTGACGAACCCAGGCGAATTTAGAATCGTAATCCGAGGAGCCGGAAATGCCTTCTTTGTATTTCCAGTGCGCTGCGACACCTTTTTCTGCAACGTCGTGCATTTCCCAGGTGCGGATTTGGATTTCCAACGGGTTACCGTTTGGACCGATAACCGTAGTATGCAAAGACTGATACATATTTGGCTTCGGCATTGCGATGTAGTCTTTAAAACGCATTGGAATCGGGCTGAATTGCTCATGTACCATACCGAGCACGGTGTAACAGTCGCTGACAGTATCCACGATAATACGCACAGCAAATAAATCGTAGATTTCATCCAAGGTTTTTTGCTGGTTGTACATTTTGCGGTAGATACTGTAAAAATGCTTTGCACGGCCGTTAATTTGCCCTTTAATACCAATCTCTTTTAATTTGTCTTCAAGCGATTGCATAACATCGCTGATATATTCATCACGCTCGAATTTCTTTTGCTTGATGCCCTCGGTGATTTCTTGATAGGCAATCGGGTCTAGGTATTTTAATGCTAAATCCTCCAGTTCGCCTTTTACCGTTGCAATACCGAGACGGTGTGCAAGCGGGGCATAGACCTCCATCGTTTCGCGTGCTTTTTCGCGCTGCTTTTCCGGTGTCATACTTTTAAGCGTACGCATATTATGCAGTCGGTCAGCCAGCTTGATTAAAATCACGCGGATGTCCTTTGCCATAGCGAGAAACATTTTTCTCAGATTCTCAATTTGCTGTTCTTCTTTGCTGGTGTAGCTGATTTTGCCAAGCTTTGTCACGCCGTCGACCAACACAGCAACATCTGCGCCGAATTTTTCTTCAATTTCTTTTAAGGGAATATCTGTATCCTCTACAACATCGTGCAAAAGTGCAGCAACAACGGACTGCGTATCCATTTCAAGTTCTGCCAAAATAAGCGCAACCTGCAGGGGGTGGTGAATATAGGCTTCACCAGAAATGCGAAACTGCCCTTCATGTGCGGCCTTTGCATATTCGTATGCGCGCACAACCTTTTCTACATCCGCAGAGCTGTTGTGCGCTTTCAATTGCGCTAAAAGCTTATCTAAAATTGTTTTTGTGTCTGTTCCTGTCATAGGTCATCATCCTTGTGATATTATTTCACGGCCTGGCGCACGTCTTTTAAAATGAGCTGTAATTGCTTGACACCGCGGAAAACATTTGTGTCGATTGTGAAGGCGAGGTCGAGATTTGTGCCGATTTTAAAGTTTTCGGTTACCTCTGCCATATTAAAACCGACGAATTCTGCCTGCCTGCCGGATTTTGTGACTGTGATTTTGCAATGCTTGCCATTGCCGATTTGTCTGACGGAGTTAAGCGTTGTGTTCATTACCGCGAAAACCGGTTGTGCATTGCCCATACCGAATGGCTCCAGCATACTGAGCATTTCTGCGTTTGTCAAGGTTAAATCGGATAAGTGGATAACGGCGTCAATATTAATATATGGCACCAGCGTATTTTCGTCCATAACTTCGTTTGCGTATGCATTGATTTGTGCATCAAAATCTTTGATGCTGTCTGCAGAAAGACCGAGACCTGCCGCAAGCTCGTGACCGCCGAATTTTAAAAGATGGTCGCTGCAGTGTGAAAGTGCATTAAAGATATTAAAACCTTTTACACTGCGCCCGGAGCCCTTGCCGAGGTTGTCTGTTAATGAAATTAAAATCGCCGGCTTATAGAATTTATCTGTAATAC
>JAFQPV010000367.1 GCA_017411585.1 Clostridia bacterium
TGTGCCGTATCGCGTGAATTTGCCGTCTGCGCCGATTCAGATTCCGCGCGTGGAGGACAGACCGATTGTGTACACCTATGAAACGCCGTCGCCTGCGCTGCCGGGACAGCAAACGGAGGAAAAGCAGCTGTTTTTGCCGGAGGCGGAAAATACAGTCAGTATTACGCTCTATGACCTGGTTTTCATTATTTGGGGCATTGGTGCAATCGGCTTTTTCGGCTTTCATATCGGAGGCTACCTGGTTTTTGTATGTAAGGTGCGTAAAAAAGAAAAGCCTATTGAGACTGTGTGTGATTTGCCGGTGTATATTTGCACAGAGTTGACCTCGCCGATGCTGTACGGCTATTTTAAGCCGAGAATCCTTTTGCCGCACAACGATTTTTCCGAAGCGGAGCTTGCCGTGATTCTGCGCCACGAGCAGATGCACTGCAAACGCGGTGATTTGTGGGTAAAGCTCTTGCTTTTGGCGGCAAATGCAATGCATTGGTTCAATCCGCTCGTGCACCTGATGGTGCGTCGCGCCAACCGCGATTTGGAATATGCGTGCGACGATGCTGTGCTGCGCGGCACGGATATGGAATTTCGAAAAACTTATGCAAAAACAATCTTAAAAACAATGGAGGACGGCGCGCATACGCCGCTTGCCGTTTACGCGAAAGGAGACGACGAATGAAAACACCGTTTTTAACAACGAGCTTTTCGGAAAACGCAAAGCAGGCAAAATCACGCTTTGTAAATATACTTGATACTAAATCAAAAAAAGTCGGTGCGCTTGCGCTTGCGGTAATTCTTTTGTTTGCACTTGTCTGCGGTATTATCGTAGGTTGTGTACAAAACAAGCCGACAAATGCGACAACGATTATGCCGGGCGATACCGTGGCGGTAACGCAGGATTCGGAAATCGCCGAAGGCGTACCGGTGCACAAAGGCGATTTGCTGTTTGTCGTTTATGAGAATGATGATACTTATCATGTGCAAATGCCGTATATGAGCCATCCGGCAACATTCGGAAATATTGAAAAGTCAGCAGTTTCCAAGGATGCGGAAAAGCTTGCAAATGCAAATTACGCTTCTATCAAGCCGCTCGCCGCTGTATATACAAATAAGGGCGATGCAGACAAGGAAACCTATTATTCAATGCAGACACCATTGCAGATTATCAAACGCGACGGTAAATGGGTGGAGGTCAGCTTCGCCGCCGGCGTGGATAATAAATGGGTAAAGCGTGAGGATATTGAGCCGGTGATTCCGTCCACACAAGTGGATTTTGATTATCTTGACTTGCAAAAGAGGGTAGACGCAGGCGAGGAGCAATGGCGTCTTTCGCCGCACGAGGTGGTAAATGACTATCTTGCAAGCAGAAAGGTAACTGCGCATATGCGCATTGATGCCAATCAAATGGAAGAAACCTCTGCCAATACAATGTCCTATATAACCGAAGGCTATTTTGTCAGTGTGTATCAGCCAATTAAAAAGGGAGAAGACGGCATTTGGGTTGTAAGTAATGCCTCGCTGATGAAGGGGCAGATGGATGATGCCGTTCCGGCAGATGTCAAGGCAATCGTCAACAGCGGTATGGGCTGGCGCATCAATCTGAAAGAAAATAAAATAATTTACACGCCGTACAACAGCAAGCAGTCGTGGTCGGTCGAGGATTTGGCGGCGCAGATGGGCTTTGAAGCTAAGGACTACTACGGCAAGGACCTCGATATAATGATTTACGAATACACCGCGCCGAAGGGAAATACGGCGTATCTGTTTGTGTTTGATGATGAGCAGCTGATTGGACACACCGAGCTGGACACGAAGGACAAATTAGAGCTTGCAAAACAGACACTTATCAAATGGACGGAGGGAGATAAATGAAAACACCGTTTTTAACAACAAGCTTTTCCGAGAGCGGTAAGCAGGCGAAATCCCGCTTTGCGAATATATTAAATACGCGAATAAAAAAGCGCGGCTTGCTTGCAATGGCGTTGCTTGTGTGCATTATGGCAGTTTGCAGTGCGTTGCTTGGGTGCGGTGAGGCTTCAAGCGTTGCCATTATTGGCGACGCAGATGGCCCGACAAATGTAGTGGTGCATAAAAAGGGGAATTATACGGTAGAAATGCATGAGCGTATATCGAAAGCAATTTTAGATTATAACAAGGATAGATTTGTACACGGTGATTGCTACGCAGAGGGACATATCATTTTAGATACAGAAGAAACAGAGGGCGGTTATAAGGTTTACACGATAAGTACCTATGGCACGTTTAACTTCTGTGGTGACCACTTTGAGCACGGCTCCGGTTGCGGGGATATTCCTACGGTATTGACCTTTGATAATGAACACAATTTAATAAATTATCAAATACCGATGGATGGCAAGGGATATGCAGAATCCATTAAAGCAATGTTTCCGGAAAGCTGGCATGCGTGTGTTTTGAATATTCCGGAGAGTGAGTCACAAAGTCTTAGAGAACAAAAAGAGAACTATGCTAAAGCATACTTAAAATCCGTCGGCAAGGAAGGTATGTCGATAGGGTACTACGGTGATTTTCATTAATGTTGCGAGTTGTATATAATGAACAACAAAAAATCGGCTCGTTAGAGCCGATTTTATTTATTCCTTTTCACATTCCACATGCAAATTTTCGCCGTCACAGTAAACAACCACAGTGCCGTTTTCGTCTGTACGATACGTTGTTGCGCCACGCACATTCAAGGCCTGCAGCACTTCCTTGTGCGGATGACCGTAATCGTTATCCTTGCCGCAGCTGATGACGGCAATTTCCGGAGAAACCATGCTTAAAAATGTCTTGCTGCTGGAGGTGGATGAACCGTGGTGTCCAACCTTGAGCACATCGGCATTCACATCCGCTGTAATCTGGTTTTCAGATGTTGCCTCGGCATCGCCGGTGAATAACAGCGCTTTGTTTTTATAGGTGACTTTAATTACTGCGGAATAATCATTTAAAGATTCATATTCGTCGCCGGCGGGGGCAACGATGTCGATGTCTAAATCCTCGGTATCTAACAGGGTGATGCCTGCGCGTGCTGTTTTGACGCGCAAACTCTTTTTCTGAATGGCGTAAAGCAAATCCTTGTATGCTTCGCTGGAGTGGTTTACGCGCGGCATAATCACTTTGCCGACTTCAAATTCGGAAATCACCTCGTCTAAGTACGCGATGTGATCCGAATGCGGGTGTGTTGCAACGAGATAATCGATTTTTGTAATGCCTAAAGATGCAATATAATCGTTGACCTCGCCACCGGCGTCAATCAGCATTGTCTCGCCGTTCGGCAGTTGTATAAGTGCGCTGTCTGCTTGACCGACATCGATGAAATGTGCGGCAAGCGTGTCTGCAGCATAAATATCAACAGACGGTGTTTGTTGCGTAGTTGTATTGTTTTTTAACGCGTACGGCAGGCAACATGCAATAAAAAGTGCAAGCAGAATCGCACTGTAAATAATTTTCTTCTTTGTGCTCATATTATACCTCAGTCAATCTGTCTGCTAAGGTGCAGAAATCTTCTAACGATAATTCTTCGCCGCGTACGGTTTCTTTAAAGCCGAGCTCGGCGATAATATTTTTGTACTCTTCTTTGGAACGGTTAAATGTGTTGCTGGTTGATAGCGCATTTAGGAGCGTTTTGCGTCGGTGTCCGAAAGCGGCACGTACAGTTTTGAAAAATACGCTTTCATCTTTGGGTGTCACGCGCGGCTTGTCCAGCATCTTCATTTTTACTACGGCGGAATCCACCTTTGGCGCCGGCACAAAAGATGCTGCCGGTACATGGACTACGATTTCCGGTTCAGTGTAGTAGCGAACCAGGACGGAGAGGGCGGAATAATCCTTTTTGCCCGGCTGTGCACATAAGCGAAGTGCAACCTCCTTTTGTACCATGACCACGATGTTGTCGAATTTGAAATTGCGGTTTTCTAATACACTTGTGAGAATCGGGGTAGTAATATAATATGGCAGATTCGCCGCGAGGCTAATTTTCTCAATGCCGGCAAAGTTTTCAGCAATCAGCGCAGGTAGGTCTACCTTCATAAAGTCACAATTGACAACATTTACATTGTCATGCTCAGCAAGTGTTTCTTCAAGCACCGGCAAAAGCCGGGTATCGATTTCGACGGCGGTTACTTTTTTTGCGCGCTTTGCAAGCACGTTGGTCAGTACGCCGATGCCTGGGCCGATTTCAAGTGCACCGCTGCGTTCATCAATTTCGGCAGCATCTGCAATTTGCTCTAAGACATTGGCATCTGTAAGAAAGTTTTGCCCAA
>JAFQPV010000368.1 GCA_017411585.1 Clostridia bacterium
GCAGGAAATTGCTGATATGGTTTGTGCGCTTGCAAGAAGCCGGATGCTGCACTGCGACTATGCGGGCAGAAAATCTACGGCAGGCAATCTTGCATTTCCGTTTTCACCATCCGACATTCATGTCGGTCCGGTTTATGCGTTTTCCGTGTTCCATCTTGCAAAGGTGGATTCGCTTCTGGAGACGGCAGAAATTTTAACGGAGGTGGTTTAAAATGAAGAAGCTGATTGAATATACAAAAGTTTTAAGAAGTAAAAATGCAGGACCGCTTTTTATCACCTTTGACCTCATTTTTAATACCAAAGAAGATATGGAATATGTGGAGAAAAGACTTAAAAAGTCTGATATTTCAAAGGTATACGATGTTCGCGAAGAGAAAATTGATATTATTTCGTATGGTGTTGTAAATTCCATAAAGATAACCTTCCCGAGAAAGAATATCAGCGGCAGCTTGGAAGATAACGATATCTACGGCTGTCAGCAGCATATGCCGCTTGCAAATATTGAGCTATAAAGGGGGATTTACGATGTATGCAGATAAAGAATATATACTTTCGCTGAGACACGAAATACACGAATATCCCGAAATCGGCTTTGATTTGCCTAAGACGATTGCCGTTGTAAAAAGAGAGCTTGATAAACTCGGGATTGAATATACTACAGAATACGGCGAGTCGAGCGTAGTCGGTATCATCAATCCCGACAAAAAACATTTTACAATCGGTATTCGCGCCGATATGGACGCACTTTTGATTGAAGAAAAAACGGAGCTGCCGTTTAAATCCAAAATCAAAGGGCAGATGCACGCCTGCGGTCACGATGCGCACACAGCAATGCTTTTAGGCACTGCCAAAGCCTTAAAAGCCATGGAGGATAAAATTACTTGTCGCGTTCTATTGGTGTTCCAGCCGAGCGAAGAGGGCATCCGAAGCGGTGCTGAAGCGCTCGTAGGCGGCGGCCTGATGGATGAAATCGATGTAATCATCGGTATGCATATAGAAAACTGGTTGGAAAGCGGTAAAATCGGCGTGTGTGCCGGCAGCTCGATGGCATCGAGCCGCAATTTCCGACTTGATTTTTACGGAAAAACAGCACATGCGACGCTGCCGCAATCCGGTGCAGATGCACTTGCTGCGGCGGTGCGCACCTATAATAACATACAGTATATGCTGGGGCGTGAAATCAATCCGTTCAGTAAGTATGTATGTTCTATTGGAAAGCTTTCGGGTGGCACCTCGCAAAACATTATTGCAGACCACGCTTTTATGCTGGGCACAATCCGCACCTTTGATATGGAATTAGACAGTTTCCTAATTCGCAGAATTGAGGAAATTGCAAAAAACACCGCCGCTGAGACGGGTGTAGAGGCAGTTTTGGACACATCCTTAAAGGCATTTGTTGTGTATAACAATCCTTATATTTCCGAGCTTGTGTTGGAAAGCGCAAAAAAAGTTGCTTTGGGTATTCAGGCGATGCCTGAAAAATTGAGCTCAGAGGATTTTTCGCAGTATCTTACCAAAAAGCCGGGCGTTTTCATTCGTTTGGGTACGCGCAATGCAGAAAAGGGCTGTACCACACTTCCGCATAATAACGATTTTATGATCGATGAGGATGCCTTTTCGATTGGTACGGATACCTGCGTGCAGTTTGTTTTGGACAATATGAACGGAATAGATATGAAAGAAGTCGAAAAATCAGATGAACGGAAACAGAGGTGAAAATAAATGATTAAAACTGAAATATACGAACAAGTTCTTTTTGAAACCATCAAGCGCGGCGCAACAGAAATTTCGCCGGATGTAAAAGATGCGTTTATAAATGCGATTGCGCGCGAAGAAAACCCCGATGCAAAAAACGGACTTGAAGCGACACTGAAAAGCATGGAAATGTCTGCGGCAAGAGAAAATCCGCTTTGTGTAGATACCGGCTGGCCGATTTTCTATTTTAAAGTAGGCAATAAATGCGAACTGGAGGGCGGCTTTGTCGAGCTTGAAAATGCCGCGCGCAGAGCGGTTGCCAGGGCGACGGAGCTCGGGTATTTAAGAGCGACAATGAAGCATCCTTTAACGGGGTATGATCCGGGCAACAATATCGGTATGAATATCCCCGACTTTACATATCAGTTTGTCGACGGTGACGGTATTGAGATTTCCTATGCAGCAAAGGGCGGCGGCAGTGAGTGCTTCGGCGGCACAAGACACAGAATTGTTGCCTTCGCAGATGGCATAAAGGGCATTGAAAAATTTGTGCTCGACAGCTTTGTTGCCTCTGCCCGTGCGGGTGCGGTTTGTCCGCCGTCAGTATTGGGTATCGGCATCGGCGGTACAGCCAATGTTGCGGCGAACCTAGCAAAGGAAGCGGCGTGTTTAAGAACAGTCGGCTCCAAGCATCCGGACCCGATGTTTGCAAAAATCGAAGAGGACCTATATGAGGCAATCAACAGCCTCGGTATCGGTATTCTGGGCGCAGGCGGCAGCACCTCCGTTTTGGCGGTGCATGTGGAATATGCCTATACACATATTGCAGGTATTGCGTGCGCAACCAGCACAAACTGTATGGTTGCACGCCGTGCATCCACAAAAATCAGTGCTGACGGCCACGCTGAAAAAATGATTGGTCCCAATTGGTTTGGCGACAGATAGGAGGTAACACGATGGCAGAATATCATTTGACAGCACCGCTGAGCGATGCAGATGTTGCAAAACTGAAAATCGGCGATACGGTCTACATCAGCGGAAGATGCTTTACTTGCCGTTCGAGGCTGCAAAAATACATATTTGACGAGAAAAATGTTTTGCCGTTTGATACGGCGGACAGAAATATTTTAATCCACAACGGACCGATTGTAATCAAAGAAAACGGAAAATGGAAGCTTGTTTCGTTTATGCCGACCTCAAGCATACGC
>JAFQPV010000369.1 GCA_017411585.1 Clostridia bacterium
AGAATCGAAAAGCTTAAGCTCACCAACGGTGCACAGTTCTTCAAGCCGGAGCTGCGCGATGTGTTCCCGGAGCGCGACTTTACCTTATGCACGCGCGCAAACGCATTTCCGTTCGTCCTGCGTTTAAAGCAGGATGAAAACGGCGGTTTGGCGTATATGGAGCGCATCAGCATTGCCGATTTATCTGATAAATAGAAGTTCAAATTCAGCGAAGAGGTACCATTATGCAATGTAAGCTACGCTTAAAAAAGAATACCGACACGCAAGGCGGCTATCACCGCAAAGACCTTGCCGGCGATGTTCTGTATAACAGCTTCATCTATCGGGATGTTTCCCTGACCCTTGCAACGCCGTACAGAAAAAAAACCTACATCGAAGATGCAACCGTCGCTTTTATGCGAAAACAAAAGCTGATTTCTGATGCGGAGGCTTGCGCATACGAAGCAAGCATTGCAAACTATTTTACGGCAGAGAAAATCCCAACCCTGGATGACTGTACATTAGAAGAAGTATATGCGCGCATTACAGATTTGCGCAAAAAACAGTTCGGCAACGCCGTAACGGAAGCTGCCTGGCAGCTGCTTGCACAAAAAAGCGTGCCGCTCGACCTGCAAAACGGCCTCGATCAGAGTGAAAAAATCGCAAATGTCTGCACAAGCAAGGCACACATTCTCCTCGCCTTAACAGAGCCGGAGCTTTTTTGCACAATGCAGGCATATATCGATACGCTTGCAGCGCAAAACAAGCAGCTTTGGCTGCTCTGCGCGCAGGACGGCGATAAGAATCTGCCGACACCCGCTGCAATGGCTGCGCTGTTAAAGCACAGCCCGAATGTACAGCTTCTCCCCTTAGAAAACGGAGAACTGTTCTGCGATGCTGCGCTTACCGAGGCAGTACAGAATGAAAATGCATTCTTTATGATTTTCGGTGAGGATGGACTCTTGGGCGCACGCAATCTCTTGCTGCCCTGCGGCGTTTTTGCAAATCCGCGCGGTTTTCACGCCTGTGCGCTTTGCGGTCAGCTCGGGCTTTCCCGCCCGGTTGCCGTATATGTACCGCAAGGGTACGATATAACAAAAACCGTTCCGATAACCGAAAAAACAAGGCTGTCCTATCTGCAGCTTGCAAAGCTTGAAAAAGCATTCGGCGACGCGATTTATACGCACACCCCCGAGCAGCTATATGCCCTGTGTCCGCAGCTCTTTTTCAACATTTACGAGGATACAACTGCGATGCCGACACAAGAGGATTACGCCTTCTTCAAGCTGCCGGAAAACACAAGCGCTGTCAGCTTTCCGGATTTTGATGCCAGCCGCACGGCTGCAATCCGAAAGCATTTCGAAAGCTTTCCCGGCTGTACCTATTATGAAAAAACCTTTACCGAGAAGGATATCGATATTGATAAGCACATTCTCGTGCACGGCTTTCGCATAAAAAGCAGCCCCGGCGCAAGAATTATCCCCTGCGGCAAAACAACGCCGCTGCGCACAAAAATGCGCACAGAAAGCATCGGCGAAACTGCTGTCGTTTCCAATTTTCTGTTCTTTTTAACACCGAAGCTCGCCGCACTCTACAACGAGCTGCGCCGCGACCGCAAGCATGAAATTGCAAAGGTGGATGCCGGTCATTTGGATTATCTTTTGGAATACCGCAACGGCAAGCGCATCGAGCACTTTCCGTTGTTTCGCAAGACCTGCATCGCGCAAAAAGCAGACGGCGAATTCCTGTTTTTTAATTTCCGGCTCGGTGGCGGCAGCCTTCAGCTTAATGACCTCGCCTTAGCATGGGAGAAAGAAGCGGTTGATCCGCCGCAGAACGCGCCATTGCCGCGCATCTGCATTTATACGCCTTACGCCTCTCTGCCCGACAGTGATGCCGATCGTGAAACCTACCGAAAGCCTGTTGGCGAAGGGCGCATCAACTTTGTCATTCTCCAGGACCGCATTACCGCCATCCGCGACGGCGATGTGCTGCTTCCCGGTGTCGGCGTTGTGCTTTCCTTAGAAAAAAGCTACGGCAAATCCGTTTGCGAGAAGCTGAAGCTCCGTCCGCTGGAGGACGGATATTATGCCCCGGAAAACATTTCGCTTACCGTGAAGCTCAACGCCCCGGAGGGCATTGGTGAAGATACCTGGGACAAGGTAAACTGGGCATACGGCGGCGGCCTGTCTTTGATATTAGACGGTGTCGGTCTTTGTGACGGCGACCATATGGATAAGTGGTTCGAAACGGATGGCTGGACCTCACCGCTCTCCCGCCAAACGCAGGAATCTGCGCTGCACAAGCTTGTAAAGCATCCGCGTACCGCCATTGGCACAACCACGGATAATGCGCTTGTTGTTTTGGTTTTTTCCGGCAGAACGCAATTTTCTTCCGGCGCGGATTACAAAGAAATGTGCTTAATCGCGCGAAAGCTGATTCCGAATATACAAAACCTTATGAATGTAGACGGCGGCGGCAGCGCCGTGCTCGGTATGGCTGAAAACGGCACCTTTACCGAGCTGAGCCTCCCCTCCACCTCTACCGGCAGCACAGTCGGTATGGCGCGACCGATTCATACCGCGCTGTATCTGCCGCTAAACAAATAAACATACAAAAAGGGCATCCTCTCGGATGCCCTTAATTTTTATTGCGCTTACGCTGCCTTCTTTGTCATTGCCTTGATTACAAACATCGCTGCAATCATAACCACAATTGCAATCGGCAGAACGATCAACCAGTTCTGAACGAAGCCCGCAACCAGGTATGCAACGAAGGAAATCGCTGCTACAAAGATTGCATACGGCATCTGTGTCGAAACATGGTTTAAGTGGTTGCACTCTGCACCTGCAGAGGACATGATTGTTGTATCGGAAATCGGCGAGCAGTGGTCACCGCAAACCGCACCAGCAAGACACGCAGACATACCGATAATCAGCATTTCGCTGCCTACCGGGAAGATGGCAACAACAATCGGAATGAGAATACCGAAGGTACCCCAGGAGGTACCGGTGGAGAATGCCAAAAAGCATGCTACCAGGAAGATAATTGCCGGCAGGAAGTTTGCAAGACCCTTTGCAGCGCCTTCCATCAAGCCTGCGACAAACACATCTGCACCGAGAAGACCGGTCATGTTCTTCAGTGCTGTAGCAAAGGTAAGAATCAAAATTGCCGGTACCATAGCGATAAAGCCCTTCGGCACGCAATCCATTGCTTCTTTAAAGGTCATAATTCTTCTTGCTACGAGGTAGAAAATCGTCAGCACCAATGCGATGATACCGCCCCACGGCAGACCAACGGTTGCATCTGTGTTTGCAAATGCATCCACGAAGGAAACACCGTCTAAAATACCGCCGACATAAACGAGTGCGAATACGCAAATCACAATCAAGAGAAGAATCGGCAATACAAGGTCGATAACCTTACCCTTTTTATTCGGCTCAACCGGAGCACTCTCTGCTCTGTCACCGCAGGTGTACAAATCGCCGAGCTCGAGTGCATTCTTTTCGTGCAAACGCATCGGACCGAAGTCGAACTTCATCAATGTCAGCGCGATGATGAATACCAGTGTCAACAGGGAATAGAAGTTATACGGAATTGCCTGAATAAACAGAGAAAGGCCCTGCCCCTCCGGCGCGAACTCGGAAACTGCAGCTGCCCAGGAGGAAATCGGCGCAATCATACAAATCGGCGCAGCCGTTGCATCGATTAAGAATGCAAGCTTTGCTCTGGAAATCTTCTGTGCATCTGTTACCGGGCGCATAACCGAGCCAACAGTCAAGCAGTTAAAGTAGTCATCGATAAAGATGAGCACACCTAAAACGAAGGTTGCAAGCATTGCACCTGCACGGCTCTTAATGTTTTTCTTTGCCCATGCACCGAAAGCCGCGCTGCCGCCGGCTTTGTTTACCAGTGCAACTAAAATACCGAGCACTACGAGGAAAACAAAAATACCTGCAAGGCCGGATACCGCACCGATAATACCCTCATTTAAAAGCGCATCCATTGCACCAAGCGGCTTATAGTTTGTTGCAAACAACGCGCCGCAAACAATACCGACAAACAAAGAAGAATAAACTTCCTTTGTAATCAGCGCCAAGCCGATTGCCACAACCGGCGGCACTAAGGACATAAATGTTGCCGCATAACGGCTGCCTTCTGCTGCGCCGTTATTTACCATTACCGAAGCAACCGCAACCAGCGCAATTGCCAGCACACCGAAGATAATGCCGGCAAGTGTCTTTTTCTTCATACCTTAAAACCCCTTTTTCTTTTGTTTTTGCGTCATAGTTTGACCGAATATGACACGTTTAAAAATATTATACAAAAAATATGCAAATCTGTCAATGTTTTGTTGCATTCAAAAAGGCGGTGTGCAATCTTCTGCACACCGCCTTTTGCATTTTCTCCGAATTATTTAACATATTGTCCACGCCTAAAGCAAAATACTTGTCTTTTTTTGGAGGTTTGCTATAATTATTACACAGCTAAGCTTCAATAAACAAAAGGAGGATACAAGATGAAAGTCACAAAAAAAGCATTAAGCCTGCTCTTAGCATTTGCAATGCTTCTTGGTTTGGCAAATCTTCCCGCCTATGCGGAAGCAAGCCTTGCACCGACGCAGGCACCGAAGGCACTTTCTGTGCCGAACAGTATGAACACGATTTTGGAGGACGGTTTTGAAGATTACAAAGACGATGCCTTTGAAAAAGGAA
>JAFQPV010000036.1 GCA_017411585.1 Clostridia bacterium
CCGAAGTACAATAAAGACGACATTACCGTAACAAAGGGCGGTATTAAGAAGACAGACAGACTCCGTGGTTTGGATGTATATATGTTAGACCTTTACATCACACACGGTAACTCTGGCGGTCCGCTTGTAAACTCTAAGGGCGAGGTTGTTGGTATCAACACATTCGGTGTAGCAGATGAAAGCTATGCAATTGCAATCGATGAGCTTTTGAAGGTTATCGACACAGACAGAATTCCGGTAACCTTGCACGGTCATATGAACTGGTACTTGATTATTGGCGCAGCTGTACTGCTTCTCATTATTATTCTTGTTGTTGTATTGGTTGTACGCAAGAACAGCAATAAGGCTTACACCGGCGGTTATACACAGCCGATGGATAGTGGCATTGCACCAACGGATGAAAAGATTGCTCCGAACCCGCCGACACCGGCAAAGCCGAGCGCAAGAGTAATTGCAATCAGCGGTACGCTTAACGGTAAGCGTTACGAAGTTTCCGGTGCAGTGAAAATCGGTCGTGATGCATCGAAGTGTGCAATTGCTTTCCCGGTAAATACACAGGGCGTAAGTGGTGTACACTGTGAAGTAGCGTTCGATGGATCTGTATGCTATGTAAAGGATTTGAATTCCAGCTACGGTACATATACAGTTGACGGTCAGAAGCTTGCAGCAAATGCACCGCAGATTCTTAAGTCCGGCGACAAGTTCTATCTTGCAAGTCCGGCAAACACATTTGAGGTAAGATTTTAATTGTGACTTGGAGTGGTTTGCGTGAATTATAATAATCTCTGCTATCGATGCTTTTTCGAAAAGCCGATAGCAGACAGGCCGTGTCCGAAATGCGGCTATAAACACACTCCAGCTGCAGTATCGCCAAATTGCCTGCTCCCGGGCACACTGCTTCACGGCCGTTATATTGTGGGTGTGGCGCTGGGAGTCGGCGGCTTTGGCATCACTTACAAATGTCTGGATACAAAAATTGGCGGCGTATGTGCCATAAAGGAATATTTTCCGGCAAATTTCGCTGTGCGCAGCACTGCAACGAAGTTCGTATCTGTATCCGAGCAAAATCTTGAGCGCTATAACAGAGTAATGAAGCGTTTTGTAGAAGAATCGCGGTTGCTTCGAAAATTGCAGCATCCGAATGTGATTTCAACCTATGACAGCTTTTTTGAAAACAATACAGCGTATTATGTTATGGAATACTGTGATGGTATTGATTTAAGACGCTATACAAGCAATTTTTCGAAGAAGCTGGATTACGCTGAGGGTATGAATCTGTTGTTCCAGATTATGAACGGTTTGGAATATGTGCATGCAAAGGGGATTTTGCACAGAGATATTGCACCGGATAATATTTATGTTACGAAGGGAAATTCGATTAAGATTTTAGATTTCGGTTCTGCAAGAAGCGAGATGGATCAGTACAATCGAGAGCTTTCGGTCATCATAAAGGTGGGCTATGCACCGATTGAGCAGTATGGCGGACGCGGAAAGCAAGGTCCTTATACGGACATTTACGCGCTTGGCGCAACCTTCTATCATTTGTTTACGTCAAGAATGCCGGTAGAATCCACACAGCGTGTTGCTGAGGATACGTTAACGCCGTTTTCACGGCTCAGACCGGACTTGCCGGACAATTTGAAATACTGTATCGAAAAGGCAATGGAGCTAACAACTGCAAAGCGTATAGCGAATATTGCAGAAATGA
>JAFQPV010000370.1 GCA_017411585.1 Clostridia bacterium
CGCTGTTTTTAAATGAAGCCGGTACGGCGGCGGTGATGGTTGGCGAGGAAGACCATATCCGCATTCAGGCAATTGCTGCGGGCTTCGATTTAGAAAATGTATTTGCGGCGGCAGATGCTATTGACGATGCAATGGGCAAAGTGCTCAATTTCGCATTTGATGAGCGGTTCGGCTTTTTAACCCACTGTCCGACCAATGTCGGCACCGGTATGCGTGCTTCTGTAATGCTGCATCTGCCGGCATTGCGCATGGCAGGCAACATCAACTCGCTCATCGGGCAGGTTGGCAAGCTGGGGCTCACCATTCGTGGTGTATACGGCGAGGGCAGCGAATCGCGCGGCGATTTGTATCAGCTGTCGAACCAGATTACGCTTGGCTTAAGCGAGCAACAGACGATTGAGAAGCTTTCGGACATTGTAAAGCAAATTATTAAAATGGAGCGCGATGCGCGTAAGCGTTTGTATGAGAATGACAACCTGTCCATGGCAGATGCGGTCTATCGCGCGTTTGGTACATTGAAGTTTGCGCGCAAAATTACATCGCAGGAAGCACAAAAACTGCTTTCTTATGTAAAACTTGGTATTGATTTGGGTATAATAGAAGGTATGGATGCACAAAAGATTACACAACTGATGATTGAAAGCGAGCCGCACCATATCGCACTTGCGGAGGGCAGCGACCTTTCGCCGGCAGAGCGCGATGAAAAGCGTGCGGCGCATATTCGTGAAAGCATCTGAAAGGAGAGGTTGTAAATGACTTTCGATAACAGATTCACACAAAAGGCACAAAACGCACTGCGCAGCGCACATGCGTGTGCTTGCGCATTGGGACATAACTATATCGGCACGGAGCATATCCTGGCAGGACTTGCGCAGGAAACGAGCGCGGTTGCAGGGCAGCTTTTAAATGCCAAGGGTGTGACATACGATGCTGTGAAAGAAAAAATTGTTGCACTCACCGGTTCAGCGGAACCGCTTAAAGAAGGGATGCAGCTGGTGATGACACCGCGCACAAAGCGCGTGATTGAATTAAGCCTCGCAGAGTCGAGAAAGTTGGGGCACGGTTTTATTGGCACGGAGCATCTGCTTTTGGCGCTTCTGCGCAGCGGAGAGAGTGTTGCACTCAAAATTTTAGTGGAATGCGGTGTGGATTTACAGGGTTTTTATGCAGAAATTGCCGCATCGGTTTCCGGGTATGCCGCAGCCGGCAATGCAGGTAGCAGTGCAGAAGGTGCACCCGGCAGCACGAAAAAGGAAACAAAGACACCGACGCTTGACCAGTTTGGGCGCGATTTTACACAGATGGCGCGCGACGGTAAGTTTGACCCGGTGATTGGCAGAGATAAGGAAATTGAGCGCGTGGTACAGATTTTGTCGCGCCGTACAAAGAACAATCCGTGCCTCATCGGTGAGCCGGGTGTCGGCAAAACGGCAGTTGCAGAAGGGCTTGCGCAGAAAATAGTGGCTGGTGATGTGCCGGAAATTCTCGCAGATAAACGCCTTTTTACACTGGATTTGTCCTCAATGATTGCCGGTGCAAAGTACCGCGGCGAATTTGAGGAACGCTTAAAGGCGGCGATGGATGAGGTTGTCAAAGCCGGTAACGTGATTTTGTTTATTGACGAAATGCACACCATCATCGGTGCCGGCGCAGCCGAAGGTGCAATTGATGCGGCGAATATTTTAAAGCCGTCGCTTGCGCGCGGCGAAATCCAGGTCATCGGTGCAACGACACTGACGGAATACAGAAAGCATATTGAAAAGGATTCTGCACTGGAGCGCCGTTTCCAGCCGATTACTGTCGGCGAGCCGACGGAGGCAGAGAGCATTTTGATTTTAACGGGCATTCGCGACAAGTATGAAGCGCATCACGGCGTGAAGATTACGGATGCGGCAATCAAGGCGGCGGTGGAGCTGTCCTCAAGATATATTACAGACCGATTCTTGCCGGATAAGGCAATCGACCTTGTGGACGAAGCAGCATCGAAGGTACGCCTCGGC
>JAFQPV010000371.1 GCA_017411585.1 Clostridia bacterium
ATAGATTTGCATTTGAAAGGCTTTGCGGCGCTCGGTGCGCAGATTAAAACGCAGCACGGCAGTGTTTCCGTCAGTGCAAAAAAGCTTAACGGCACAAAGATTTATCTGGATTTCCCGAGTGTCGGCGCAACGGAAAACATTTTAATGGCGGCGGTGCTTGCGGAGGGCAAAACGGTGATTGAAAATGCGGCGGCAGAGCCGGAAATTGAGAATTTGGCTGCATTTTTGAATAAAGCCGGCGCAAAGGTGAAGGGCGCCGGTAGTGCAACCGTTACGGTAGAGGGAGTGGAGAGGCTTTCCGGTGCGGTGCATACAGTGATTCCTGACCGCATCGAGGCTGGGACGTTTATGACAGCTGCGGCAATTACACGCGGCTGTGTACTGCTCAAGGGGGTGACCTGCGCGCATTTAAAGCCGGTGACGGCAAAGTTTCGCGAAATGGGTATCGCAGTCATGGAAGGGAAGAATAAGCTTGAAATCGATGCGTGCGGCAAATTAAGACCGGTCAATATTAAAACCTTGCCGTTTCCCGGCTTTCCGACGGATATGCAGGCACAGCTTGTAACGCTGATGAGCTTGTGTGACGGCACTTCTACAGTAACGGAAACGATATTTGAAAACCGATTTTTATATGTTTCCGAGCTTGCGCGGATGGGTGCAAACATCAAGGTAGAGGGGCGGTGCGCGATTGTGGAGGGAGTGAAAAGCATCAGTGGTGCCAAGGTGAATGCCACGGATTTGCGCGCCGGTGCGGCATTGATGCTCGCCGGACTCGCGGCAAAGGGTGATACTGAGGTTGGGAGCATATTTCACATTGAGCGCGGTTATGAGAATTTCGCGGAAAAGCTGTCTGCGCTCGGTGGTAAGGTGGACAAAGGGTAGTTGCCGGACCGGGGTTAAAAAACAAGGTGTAAAAAAGAAGCTGAGATATCTTTCTCAGCTTCTTTCTCGTTTTATTCGTGATGGTGGTGGCAGCTTTCGCAGCAGCCGTCGCACTTGCGCGGATTCGGGTTTTCGATGCCCTTGCGTGCATAGTAATCATCGATTGCGGCGTGAATCGCTTCCTCTGCCAAAACCGAGCAGTGAATCTTTGCCGGCGGCAGACCGCCGAGCGCATCCATAACGGCTTTGTTGGTCAGCGCAAGCGCTTCATCAATGCTCTTGCCCTTGACAAGCTCCGTTGCCATCGAACTGGTTGCCACAGCGGCACCACAGCCGAAGGTCTTAAACTTTACATCCTCAACGATGCCGTCATCGCTGATTTTCATATACATTTTCATAATATCGCCGCACTTTGCGTTGCCGACCTGACCAACTGCATTTGCGTCCTCAAGCTCACCGACATTGCGCGGATTGGCGAAATGGTCCATTACCTGTTCAGTGTACATAATTATTTAACCTCCTCATATAACGGAGACATCTCACGAAGTCTCTGTACAATCGGCACAAGTGCATCTAACACCTTGTCGACCTCTTCTTCCGTGTTAAAATCGCCAAGGCTCAGGCGAAGCGAGCCGTGTGCGATTTCGTGCGGCAAGCCAATCGCAAGCAGCACGTGTGACGGGTCAAGCGAGCCGGAAGTGCATGCCGAGCCGCTCGATGCCGCGATACCGTTCATATCCAATAAAAGCAGCAGGGATTCACCCTCGATATATTGGAACGAAAAGTTTACATTCGTGCAAAGTCTCTTCTCTCTGTGTCCGTTTAAGCGGCAGTACGGAATTCTTTCCTCGATGCCTGCAATCAAACGGTCACGCAGCTTGCAAAGCTTTGCCTTATGTGCCGGAATATCATCCGTTGCAAGCTCCATTGCCTTAGCAAAGCCGACAATACCTGCTACATTTTCCGTGCCCGCGCGTCGGTTTCTCTCCTGCGCACCGCCGTGCATAAAGTTTTCAATACGCACGCCTGTACGAATGTAGAGCGCACCCACACCCTTCGGCCCGGAAATTTTATGCGCAGAAATAGAAAGTAAATCTACGCCAAGCTCTTTTACATTGATTTCCTCATTACCGATTGCCTGTACGGCATCTGTGTGAAACAGCACGCCGTGTGCCTTTGCGATTTTTGCAAGATCTGCAATCGGCTGTACTGTACCGATTTCGTTGTTGGCAAACATAATGCTGACCAAAATCGTATCCGGACGAATTGCCGCCTCTAAATCTGCCGGGCGCACAAGTCCGTATTTATCGACCGGCAGGTATGTAACCTCATAGCCCTGCTTTTCCAAATACTGCGTTGTGTGCAAAACGGCGTGATGCTCGATTGCCGAGGTGATGATGTGCTTGCCGCGGTTTTGGCAGGCGTAAGCCACACCCTTGATTGCCCAGTTGTCCGCCTCCGAGCCGCACGCGGTAAAATACAGCTCCGCAGGCTTTGCACCGATGGCAGCTGCAACAGTTTCTCTCGCTGTATCCACAGCCTTTTTTGCACTGCGGCCGGTCGAATATATGGAAGATGCATTGCCGTACTCTTCAGTAAGATACGGCAGCATTGCATCAAGTACTTCGCGCTTGAGCGGCGTTGTGGCGGAATTGTCCATATAGATTGTATTCCCCATATTCAGCCTCCTAAATATATAATGTAAAATCTCAAACAGAGTTATTATATACCTTTTTACTTCCTTTTTCAATACAATTTGCACATTTTTCAAAAATTTCTGTACTAAAACAGATTTTCCGGGCGCAAAAGCTCGTCCTCGGCGATATCCTGCGCCTCTGCTTTGATGCGCGCATTCGCCATAAGTATGTCGGCTTCTGCTTGTACGCGAATCGCCATACCCAGCTCGCCGATGCTCTTTGTTATGGCGTTTAAATGCGCGTGGTCTATAAAATATGCCATCTGCGTTTCTTTGTTTTCCCAGTACGCTTCGAATTTCTCGAAATTTTCTTCAAGCGCCTTGCTTTCTTTTTCATAAACCAGCCGTTCTATTGCATCGCAGCGCACGGAAATTTCAGCTGCAAAATCCGCCACCGCGTACTGATACCATATACCGCAGCCAACCAGCGCAGCCAAAAGTACAATTGCAAACACAAATTTCTTCATTTGCCTCCCCGCTTCCGTTTCTGTTTTGTTTGGATAAACAGCTCCTCATCTCCGTTTAGGGATGCCAAAAACACTTCTTTATAGCCTTGTATATGCCGCGTTTTCAGCTGCTTGTCCAGCCAGGCGCGCTTTTTGCCGGCGCGCGTAAGCTCTGTTTCGTCCACTTCACCGTCTGAAATGAGAATATACGGCAAAACCGTTTGCCGCTTTTTGATTTGCAAATCGCCGAGCGTAACCGCGTTTTCCGCACTTTTCGGAATGACACTGATTTGCCCGCCCGTCTCCAAAATCGCGTATTCAATTTTAGACACATCCGGATAGCCGAGCACGCGCAGTTCCTCTAAAAGGTCATCCACATTAAAGCGCTGTCGCTCCATTTCCTTTTCGTCGATTACGCCCTTATGAATCATTACGCTCGGACTGCCCGAAAACGCGACACGCAAGCGGCGATTTTTCAAACTGATATAGGAAATCAACAGCTCTGCAATCAACAAAACCGAAATCGGCACAATCCCGGAAAAAATCGGCAAGCCGGTATTCTGCATCGGAATGGTTGCCACATCGGAAATCATAATCGCAATCACAAGCTCCGCCGGCTGCAGCTGCCCGACCTGCCGTTTGCCCATCATACGCAGTGAAAACATCACCAAGCCGTACAGCAAAGCGGAGCGAATCAACATAATCAGCATAAACACACCTCCCGAAAATCTTTTTCTATACTTTCCCAAAACAGGTGCTTTTATACCGCCGTAAAAGTAAACATTGACCGCGCCGGTAAATTTTGATATACTATTTGCATATATGTTATGATTTTAAGGGAGGACAAAAGTATGAAAGATATTATTGGGCTTGGCGAATTGTTAATTGACTTTACGCCGCGCGGCACATCTGAGCACGGCAGCTATGTTTTTGAATCCAATCCGGGCGGTGCGCCGCCGAATGTGCTTGCAGCGATGCAAAAGCTTGGCAAAAGCACTGCGTTTATCGGTAAAATCGGCACAGACACCTTCGGTGTGTTTTTAAAAGACACGCTCGTAAAGCTCGGCATTGATACAGAAGGTCTTGTAATGACAGACGAATATTTTACAACCCTTGCCTTCGTTACACTCGACGATGACGGCAACCGCAGCTTTGCCTTCGCGCGCAAAGCCAGCGCGGATGTAATGCTCTCGGCAGACGAGGTAAACGAAGACCAAATCAAGAACGCAAGAATTTTCCACTGCGGTACGCTTTCCTTAACACATGAAAGTGCAAAGCAGGCAACAATTAAAGCGCTCGAATGTGCAAAGGCAAACGGCGTTTGCATCTCGGTGGACCCGAACCTGCGCCTCGCGCTTTGGGAAAACGAGGACAAGGCAAAGGAAGCGATTCGTCTTGCACTTTCCTATGCAGACATTTTGAAAATTTCCGATTACGAAATCGAGTTTTTATACGGCACAACGGACATCAAGGAGGGTATCAAGCGTTTGCAGGCAGATTTTGGCGCGAAGCTGATTTTTGCCACCTGCGGTAAGGATGGCGCGTATATGGCAAAGGGTGATATGGTTTTGCATCATCCGTGCTTTGACAGCGTAAAAACCGTTGACACCACCGGCGCGGGTGACTGCTTCTGCGGCACGGCACTTTCCAAGCTTTTAGACTACAATTTGGACATCGATGCTTTGAACGAAGAAGCTTGTATGGATATTCTGCGTTATGCCAATGCAGCGGCAAGCCTTGCAACTGCTAGCTACGGCGCGATTCCGGCAATGCCGGATGACAGCCAGATTCAGGCATTAATAAATGCCTAAAATGCTTGACTTTTAAGGCAATTTACAATAAAATAAAAAGGATAGATAAACGAAAGGGTTGAATCGCATGATCACCAGAATACTTGGTTCCGTTCTGGCAATACTGAGCGGCGTGCTTGCGCTGAGTGCAAAGTATATCCTGCCCCGCGTTTTAAAGCGCGCGCCGGACGAGAGAGAAACGGTACTTTACAAAGCCGTACTGTTTTTAATCTGCATCGCGGCTGCTATGCTGATGATTCTGCCGGACTATCTGTAATACTGAATATCTTTTTTGGAGGAA
>JAFQPV010000372.1 GCA_017411585.1 Clostridia bacterium
CGCAGAGCAGTCCATGCTTGCCGGCGTGCCTTTTAAACTGGGGCGCGAGGCGGATAGTCTGTGCCAGCCTATGACGCTTTGCTTCCGCATGGGCGGCGTGGATAAAGATATGTATCACAAGCATCGTCATAAGATTAACCCGCTTTATCAAAAATTCCAAGAAGAAGGAAAGATTAAAAATATCCGCGAGGACGTTTTGATTTTTGAAAACTTCCACGAGGGCGTATTGCATTTTAACACGACGCGTATCGTAAAAAAGAATCCAACCAATCCTTTTGATGTTACGCAGGCCGAGATTGAAGCCCGCGAGCAAGTGTTTGAAATTTGGGCGTTCTTGAAAGAAAATATTCCCGGCTTTGAAAAGTGCCGCGTGTTGTCTACGGCGATGCGCATAGGTGTTCGCGAAAGTCGTATGATTGAGGGCGAATATACGCTGACGGAGCAAGACCTTCTGGCATTGACCCGTTTCCCGGATGCAATCGCAACCGGGGACTATGATATTGATATTCACAATCCGGAAGGAAGCGGCACCAGTCATCACTTCTTCAAGCCCGGAGAATGGTACACGATTCCTTATCGCAGTTTAATTCCAAAGACTGTTTCGAATATGTTGGTGGCAGGTCGTTGCATTTCTTCGACGCACGAGGCACAGGCGTCTTACCGCATTATGCCTATCGTGGCGACATTGGGTGAAGCGGCAGGAACGGCCATCAGCGTAGCTACGGCGGACAAGGTGGACGTGCGCAATGTGGATATAGAAAAACTGCAAAATCTTTTAAGAAAGAACGGCTTTATTATATAGGAGGGAACTTTCGATGGGTCGATTAAGTTGGTGGCGTGAAGCGCGTTTTGGCATGTTTATACATTGGGGGCTTTATTCGGCATACGGCGGCGAATATGAAGGACGCATGATTGACGGTTGCTCGGAATGGATGATGTGCATCGGTAAAATTCCGCACAAGGAATATTCAAAAATCGCAAGTTCGTTCAATCCGGTAGAGTTTGATGCGGATGCGTGGGTGCGTCTGGCAAAGGATGCCGGTATGCGCTATCTTGTTGTTACTGCAAAGCATCACGATGGGTTTGCTATGTTTCATTCAAAATGTGACCCTTACAATATTGTGGATGCAACGCCGTTCGGGCGTGACCCGCTTGCAGAACTGGCGCAGGCTTGTAAGCGTTATGACATTGCGTTTTGCGTATATTATTCGCAGGCATTGGACTGGGCGCATCCGAATGCATGGGGCAACGCATGGGATTACGGAAAGGATGATGAAAAGGATTTTGAGGTATACCTGACAGAAAAATGCTTGCCGCAGTTAACGGAGCTTCTTACGAATTACGGTGATATCGGTTTAATCTGGTTTGATATGCCCAATCGGTTAACGCCTGAACAATCAAGGCGCATCGTGGAGCATGTGCATGCCCTGCAACCGAATTGTTTAATTAGCGGTCGCATCGGAAACGGCTTGGCAGATTATCGCTCCGCCAGCGATAATTCCATACCGTTTTTGCCGGTCACCTTTGATTGGGAATGTCCGGGTACGTTAAATCGTACGTGGGGATACAAAAAAACAGATTCGGATTGGAAAACCGCTTCGGAACTCATTCGAAAAATGGTGAACATTGCCGGTAAGAACGGAAATTATCTGCTTAATGTCGGCCCGGATGGTTTGGGTAAAATTCCGGAAGAAAGTGTTAAAATTTTAGAAGAGCTCGGGGCATGGATGCAGACCAACTCCGCTTCTGTTTACGGCACAACCACAGCGCCGTTACCGATTTATGAACAAAATGAGCTGTTTACGCATAAGCCGGGCAAGCTTTTCGTTCATTTTTGGAAGGCGGCGGATTGTTACACGCTGAAGAATATGGATATCCGTATTAAGCGCTGCTATATGTTAGAAAATCCGGAAGAGGACCTTCCGTTTGAAGTTGAGTTTACGCCGTCTCTGGGCGTGCATTATAATCATATCCAACTGCCGAAGGATATGGAAATCAACATCGACAATGTTCTTTGCATTGAATATGAAGGAGAAATTATCTCCGAGCCCGTATAATAAAAGACCTGCCGACTTTTGGAAGAAGGCAGGTCTATTTTTAATAATTATTTTTACGATATTCGCGCGGTGAAAGTCCGTAGCGGCTTGAAAAGCAACGCGAAAAATAAAATTGGTCGCAAAAGCCTAAACAATCGCTGATTTCCGAGAAGGGGCGGTCGGTAATGCGCAGTTCGTGTTCGGCGGCAATGAAGATGCGGTCGTTGATATATTTTCGCAGGGATACCCCGACTTGTGCGCTGAATTCTTTTTGCAGCACATCCGGCGAACAATGCACCTGACTTGCAAGGGTTTTAAGTTTCAGCTGATTGGTTAATGGTATACAGGTATCCAGTGCGCTACCGATGGTTTTTTCCACAAGCTTCATAACCGTCTTTACTCTTTCGGAATATGGGTGTATGTTTCCGAAGGAAATGTTTTCTTGCATTACCGCTTTGCTGACGGTCTGCCAAAGCAAATGATTCAGCGAAAAAGCAGTCGTGGTGTCGGAGATTTCAAATCTCTGCAGAACAGCATCCGTAATTTCTCTGCAATCGGTAAGGGCTATAACGCGCGGAAATCCGTTGAATAAATCGTGTTTTTTGGAGTCCAGGATATTGATGTGAAAATGTATCTTTTCCAAATGGTCGGGGCAGGAGCAGAAAAACTCTAAACCGGCGGGAACAATATAAATGTTTCCGGGCGTCATATCCACTTCCCCATCCTCCCAGCGCAAGTGTCCTTGCCCGGCGATTACCATATATATTCGCGTAAATGAGGAGCAAAGGTGATAGTTCCATAACGAATCCAGCCGTGTGTGGCATACGTCTAAAATATCCATATTCAGATTGTTCATTTCGCTTAAAATAGCGACATTCATTCGTCTGACCATCTTAAATCTCCATGTTTTATAA
This sequence comes from Clostridia bacterium, assembly GCA_017411585.1. Classification (GTDB taxonomy): domain Bacteria; phylum Bacillota; class Clostridia; order UBA1381; family UMGS1253; genus RGIG2041. Next base: position 2,951 of record JAFQPV010000372.1, read on the forward strand.
TTGTTTGTTTTATTATAGCATTATGGAGTTTAGAAATCAACAAAAAAATCCCACAACCGAAGTTGTGGGATTTTGAATTTGTAAGAAATAACAGATTATCTCTTGGAGAACTGCGGTGCACGACGAGCAGCTTTGAGACCGTACTTCTTTCTTTCCTTCATACGCGGATCGCGTGTGAGGAAACCAGCCTTCTTAAGTGCGCCTCTGAGCTCTGCATCAGCCTCTAACAGTGCACGAGCGATACCGTGACGGATCGCACCTGCCTGGCCTGTGAAACCGCCGCCGGAAACGTTAGCGATAACGTCAAACTTAGCAGCTGTATCTGTCAGCGTAAGCGGCTGACGAACGATAACCTTTAATGTTTCAAGACCGAAATAATCGTCTAAATCTCTCTTATTGATGGTAACATTACCATTGCCCGGAACAAGACGTACTCTTGCAACGGAGCTTTTTCTTCTACCAGTGCCGTAAAAAACTGTGTTCTTTGCCATGTTCGTCTTCCTCCTTATTTAATCTCGCCGTTCCAAACTTCCGGCTTCTGTGCTGCATTGTTGTGCTCTGCGCCCTTGTAGATACGAACGCGTGTGAGAGCCTTTGCGCCCAGCGTGTTGTGCGGCAGCATACCCTCGATTGCCATGTACATAGCCTTGTCGCTGTTTTCAGCCATCAGCTTGTTGTAATGGATTTCCTTGAGGCCGCCAACCCAACCTGTGTGGTGGTAACGAACTTTGTTCTCAAGCTTCTTACCGGTAAGGATTGCCTTATCGGAATTGATAATGATTACATGATCGCCGCAATCCACATTCGGAGTGAATGTCGGAAGGTGCTTACCGCGAAGGATGTTTGCTGCTGCAGCTGCTACGCGGCCGAGCGGCTTATCTGTTGCATCGATGATGTACCATTTTCTGTTCAGCTCATTTGCTTTTGCCATAGTGGTGCTCATGATAATTCCTCCTGATTCTTTTTCTTCTTTTTTCAGTCGCTTGATTATTTTAATACATTTCCATTGTATTGTCAACAACTTTTTCGAAAAAAATTAAAATATATTTTTAAATCTCTTTTAAACTCGTTTAAACTCGTTAAATCTCTTTAAATCTAATTTCGCAATTTTACGAAATTATTATAAAACAAAAGAATAAACGCTGATTTTGCGGGAAATCAGCGTTTTTTATATATGTATATCTATTACTTTACTATATGCAATTTTTACACATATTAAACAAATATCATTTCGGTAAGCAAGCGAATATGATGTAAAATATAAATTGATATCAGTAAAATGAAACTGATACTGATGCCAAAACGCTGGCTATAATCCCGCTGAATAATATGCGCTTTTCCGTTTAGCTTCACAAGCATTGCCATTGCAAATACAAAACCGAAAGCACATAGCCCCAATACAAAAATTTGCACTGCCATCCAAAGCTCCTGCATAATTGGCGGCATTAGATAAGTCAAATAATTGCGCGTAAGTGAAAACAAATTAACGGAAAAATGCATAATGATTGCCGGATAAACTGAGTTCGTTTTCAAAACCACAACAGCCAAAACAATTCCAAGCACCCAAGTAAATACAAAGCTTGCCACAGTCATATGCAACACCGCAAACATCGAAGCTGCCGCTACCACGGCAAAAAATGTGCCATATCGCTCATATTCGCGCAAAATGATGCCGCGGCAAAACAATTCCTCCAATACTGCGGGTAACAAGCAAAACACAAAAATACCAATGATATATTCCGCCGCTGTCGCCGGCAGATGCGTTGCTGCCACTTCAAACGCCTCAAAGCCGGATAAAAATCTTTGTACCGGCAAATTCAGCATCGTCGCAAAGCTGTTTGCACCAATACCAAACAAAATCCAAACGGCAACACCATCCGGGGTAATCGGTCTTAAACGATAAAATTCATTTCTGTCCACATTGCGCATACGGTCATACAAAAACAGCACCACCGCAAGCGGCAATAATGAACACAAAATCACACGCATATACGGATGCATATCCAACCATACTCTATCTGTAATCCACGTAAGCGTCGACCTAAGCAATGTATAAATTAACGCAACTCTGCATGCACGCTGATGCGTTGTCTGCACTTTAATTTTCTTCTGCTTCCGCATACTGCATCGCCTTTCTGATTTCCAATGCCTTTTCACCGCCAACTAAAAGACCGGCAAGTAAGAAGCCGAAATCCGACGCACGCCCCGCACCCTTTGCTGTGATAATGTTTCCATCGCATACAACGCCGTCTTCTACCGGCTGTGCGCCGTACAATTCTGTTTCAAAACCCGGATAACAGGTTGCAGTTTTTCCTTTAAGAAGACCTAGGTGACCAAAAACAGACGGCGCTGCACAAATCGCCGCAATATATTTGCCCTGTGCATGTGCATTTTTCACAGCTTCCGTTACGCGTGCATCCTTTTCCAAATTCGGTGTGCCCGGAATTCCACCCGGTAAAATCAGCATCTGTGCATCTTCAAGCGAAACTGCTTCCGGCAAAATATCTGCTTCTACACAAATACCATGTGCGCCGGCAACGGTTTTTCCCGTAACACCGACTGTGCGCACCTCCACACCGCAACGGCGCAAAATATCAACCGGCGCAAGTGCTTCAATTTCTTCAAAACCTTCTGCAAGATAAACGTATACCATCGCTTTTTCTCCTTTTTAGAACGAAAACCCGTCAAAAGTGACGGGTTTTTCGAATTATTTTCTATTAAATTCCTCGATAGAAATCTGACGAGTATGCTTTGTATGCGACCACTCTGTCTTATTCTTATCAATAATACCCTGAATGGTAATCGGAATCCATGTAAGATTATATACCATAAAGGTCAGATAACCCCAGAACATACGCAGGGTAAATTCTTTTCTTTCATAGGCAATAACCAACGGCATATACATCATCTGCAGTACAACAAATGTATTCCATACCATCGGTGTAAACAGATAACTCATCTGGAAGAAACCAACGTTACCGTCCGGATATGCCATCTGCAGCCATGCAAAAAATGTTACAAGACCGCTGGCAATTACGCGCGCCGGCTGAATCAAGTAAACAGCACAGTCAAAGCACATAATTTTCTTTTCCTTGAAAGCCTTCTTCATCAGCTTGCCAAAGAAACGGCTTGCAACGTCGGCATGCCCCTGCATCCAACGCTTTCTCTGTCTCCAGCTTGCACGAAGACCAACCGGCTTTTCGTCATAAATAACTGCCTTGTGTGCCCAACCAACCTTCTCATCGTTGAGCGCAAGCTTCATGGTAAACTCCATATCCTCTGTCAGACAGGTTGCACCCCAACCAAGCTTCTTTAAAAGATCTGTTGCCATAACAAAGCCCGTACCGGACAACTGGCAGGAAAGACCGAGATTGTGTCTTGCCAGCTGGAATACACGGCTGACAGACCAGAACGAGAACGAGTAAGCACATGTAATCCAGGAGTCAAACGGATTTTTGGAATCTACATAACCCTGTACAACACGGTAACCCTTGTTAATCTGCTTATTCATTTCATCCAAAAAGTTTTTATCTACAAGATTATCCGCATCGAAAATACCGATATAATCGTATTTTTTCTCCATGTTGAAAATCTTTTCAAACATCCATTCCAGCGCAAAGCCCTTACCGCGCTGTGTTGTGTCGAAACGTTCATATACAAGCGCACCGTGCTCGCGAGCAATCTGCGCCGTATTGTCCGTGCAGTTATCTGCAATGACAAAAATATCATACGCATCACGCGGATAGTTCAACGCATCAAGGCTGTCAACCATATTGGCGATAACCATCTCCTCATCGTGCGCCGCAACCAAAAGTGCAAAAGTGTTTGTTTTGTTTTCCGTTACTGTTTTTTCCTTTTTCGGAATAAATCCGAAAATACCGATGACAAAGTAATACATTGTGATTGCCAACGCTGCAAGCTGCAACACCATGGTAAACACATTTAATACCTCTAAAACAACATCCGGCATTTTTTAATCGCTCCTTTTCATTTTCAGACCTCTGGTCCGCCCTAACTGCTTTCTTCCCTAAAACTCCATAATGGAGTATACACTACTTTTTTGTAAAAAGCAATATGTAAAATTTACAATTCGTTTACATTTTTATTCCCGTTTTCCGTCATTTCGTCCTATTACCTGTATTCTCGCGGTTTTCCTATTCTATAGTTACAAAAACTTATTAATATTTTGTCAAATTACCATACCGCTATAATTTAAATTTTTTATTATTGACTTGACTTCAATGCATTTTTCGTTTAAAATATATTTAACAAATTTGTAATAATTTAAAGCGATTATTTAATGGAGGTACGGAAATGAGCGACAAAAAGTCGGATATGTTTAAAGCTTTTTATAAGAAAAAACAGCATAACGACGGCTTCCTCACCAGTGAAAATACAAACTCTTCCTTTTCCTCAGTTGATATTTCAATTACAGACTTAAAGGACGTTTTACACCGTATGCATACGGATAAAGCCCCGGCGAAAAATACCGTGCAGAAAACTGTACCGAAGTCGGAACCGACAATCAACCCGCAACCAAAAAAGTCCGTTGAGGAAAAATTCCCGGAAGTACCGTTATATGAAATTAAACCGCGCAGCACACATACAACTATCTCTAAAGAAGATATTATGCGCGAAATTCGAGAAAAAGCACGCGCGCAGGTACGCAGTAGCTACGCAGAGGCACAGCCGTTAAATGTAACTGAAACAAAAACCGTTGTCGAGCCGGTACCGGCACCGACAAAGTTCCACCAAACACTCGATAAAATCACTGCGCAGGAAACACCGCTCAAGGAAACGGTATACACTCCGGAGATCAAGCCGGAAGCCCAACCGACGAGCGCGCCGATTGTTGAAGCAGAGCCAAAAAAAGAAGAAATAACCTCGACAAAACCGGAGAAGGAAGCAGAAAAGCAAGCCACAGAGCAGCCGGTTAAAAAGGTTAAAGAAAAAACCGTTGTAAAAGCAGAGCCCACACCTGAATATGACACACCGTTCGGGCAAGTGCACGCAGAATCGGTATATAAGACAAGTCTTTCCGAGGCATTTGCCAGCTTTATAGAATATATTAAGAAGGAATGCAATAAAAAAGCCGCTGCGGTATTTGCATCTGTCGCTGCAGCACTCGTTGTCGTAGCTACATTTACGGCAAACTTCTCTTTTGCATTCGCTGCACATGTAAACGGCGAATATGTCGGTATTGTCGATGATAAAACCCAGTGCGAAGAATTTATCAACGAAATCAATACTGTGTTGGAATCGGTCGGCGAAGATGAAAAAATCGACGAAAAGGTTTCTATGGTTCCGCGCATTATCAAAAAAGATGCATATACACCGGAAGAGGATTTACGCAGTGCAATCTATGCACTCAGTGACGGTGTTCAGGATATGTTCGTGATTTACGCAGGCAATCAGCCGCTCTGCGCTCTGCAGAGTATGGATGCCGCAAAAGAAGCAATTACTTCCTTTGAAATGCTGTATACCAACGGTGACAGCAATGTTCAATTTTCAACAAGCGAGCCGCTGGAAATCAAAGAAGAGCCGGTACCGATTAAAACCTGTAAAAATGTCGGCGAGGCAATCAATATCTTAAACGGCACGGAGAAAAAGGAAGGCGAGTACGTTGTGCAATCCGGTGATACACTTTGGTCGATTGCCCGCGCATATGACACAACGGTAGATGATTTGGTCAGCCTGAATCCAAGCAAAGCCGATGAGATCCAAATTGGCGATACGCTACGCGTTATGGCCTACAATCCGGTCGTTACCGTTACAACTGTTACGCGTGTTGAATACGATGAAACTATTGACTATACAACAGAGGTAATTGAGACAGATTCCATGTATCGCGGCAACAGCAGAATCACACAAGAAGGCGAAGATGGTAAGCGACATATTGTTGCCGATCTCGTTAAAGTGAACGGCCTGGAAGTTCGTCGTGATGTTATAGAAGAAACTGTCATCAAGGAAGCTGTAACACAAATCAAAAAAGTGGGCACAGCTGAACCGCCAAAGGGTTATGGTACAGGCACATTTATCCGTCCGTGCTCCGGCACCATTTCGTCTTACTTCGGTACACGTCGTAGCGGCTATCATAAGGGTATTGATATTGCAAACTCTTACGGTACACCGATTTATGCGGCGGATAACGGCCGCGTGATTTATGCCGGCTGGAACAATACCGGTTTTGGCAGACTCGTTAAACTCGACCATCAAAATGGTTACATTTCATACTACGGTCATAACAGCAGCATCGTGGTTAAAGTCGGTCAGGCAGTAAATAAGGGCGATGTCATTGCTTATATGGGCTCGACCGGTAACTCCACCGGTAACCATTGCCACTTCGAGCTTTATAAAAACGGTCGACTTGTAAATCCGTACAGTTATATTTTCTAATCAGTTTAAAAGGCTTTTGTCGATGACAAAAGCCTTTTTATATACTACATCTTCAAGATTGCTTTCGTAATACCCACCAAAAATTTCGGCATCTTCCACACAAGGATTTTCATACCTGCAACCTCCTTATTTTACTTTTTAATACAAATCAACAGGCACAAAAGCATAACGAGCAATGCCTCAATGCCCGCAATCAGTGTAATCGGAAACAGCAGCGCAATTGTGATACCAATACTGATGGCAATCAGTGCCCAGGCAATATATTTTAAAATACAGCCCATCTACGCCACCTCCATATACAATTTATACTTCATTATATGGCATTCCTTGCAGATGTGTGCATACACACTCCACATTGACAAATTGTCGGAAATATGATAGCATAGATATATAACTTTAAAATTGGTTGGTGACTTTTTATATGAAAAAAACAATTAAAATTGTTCTTATTATTCTTATTGTTTTAGCCGTTCTTATTTGTGGTCTTCTCGTGTGGCAAAAAGACAAGCTGAAAGCGCTTAAAATGGCAATGAACTACAATCCGAATCAGATTGCAGAACAAATGAGTAAACAAAACCAAGATTTAAAAGAACAAATAGAAGCATATTTTCCGGACGGAATTCGTGACTTTACGCCGGAAGAACTTGAACAGATTAAAAAGGGCGAAACCACAGAACAACAGGTCTTAGCAAAAATAATTGCTGAAGCTGCCGCTGCATCCGCGGAAGATACAGCAGCAACAATTAATATTGAAACGCCTGCGCAAAGAGAAAAAATAGCAAACAGTATTGCAAATGCAGTCGTATCTGCAATCAAGGATACACCGACGATTCAAATTAAAACAGAAGAAAAGAAATTGTCAAAAGCAATTTCCGAGACTGTTTTATCTGCCTTGGATGCTGCGCAAGCAAATAAAAAAACAGCCAACACACAAAAAATACTGACAGAAAGTATCGCAAAAGCACTTACGCCTGTTTTGGAAGATACAAAAAATGTTACTGTAAAAGAATCTAAAGATTTAACGCTCGAGAAAGTCGTTACAGAAACTGTAGATAAGACATTGCAAGCAAACACAGAGAACACTGAAAAAAGTAATGTTTCTAAGGAAAATACAGATACAAAACAAGAACCTACCGCAAATGGTTCAGGGTCACAACAGGAAATCATAAGCCGTTATACTGCACAATTGTATGCATTAGAAGGCAAATATACCGGAATGATAGACAGTGTAATCTCTGCTGCAATCGCTGAAGTTAAACAAATGAAAAACAATGGTGGTTCTTTGAGTAATATAAAGACTTCTATGGTTTCTTCTTATATGAGTCGTCTTACCTCACTGGAAGGTCAATGCGATGCAGAAGTAGCTGCACTTTTATCCCAAATGACTGCAGAACTGAAAGCCATTGGTGCGGATACCTCAATTGTAGCAACAATGCAAAGCGCATACGAAAACGAAAAATCCACACGCCTCGCATATTATATGAGTAAATATGCCTTTTAATATATTTGAAGGAGAAATATTATGCGTTTTTATCAGTACTTTGATGAGATTAAATGGCATCTGCTTGCATGCCTGATTTGTTTTGTTCTTTTCCCTGTATTAAACGTATTCTTACCGGCAGATTACGGTGCTGTTTTACAAATGCTTTCAAATACTACAATTACACTCGTAATTGATATTACATCTTTTTTAGTCGGTTACATACATTTTCGTTGGTACTATCCGATTTTAGTTGCAGCACTTTATTCTGTAATAATGCTTGCAGGTAATGTATATACAATAGATTCAATTATGTATTCAACAATATATTACGCTGTTCTTTCTTTTATTGCTGCAGGCTTTGGTAAAATTATTTCTGTAATCAAATCCAGATAAAACGTAAACGGAGGGATTTTATTATGAAAACCGATATTGAAATTGCGCAAAGCGTGAAAATGCAACACATTCGCGATATTGCAAAAACCGCAGGTGTTGAAGAAAGGTATCTTGAACAATACGGGAACTATAAAGCAAAGATTGATTTAAGTCTGCTGAAGGACAGCAATCGTGCTGCAGGTAAGCTTGTTTTAGTGACAGCAATTTCACCGACACCCGCCGGCGAAGGTAAGACCACTACAACCATCGGACTAGCAGACGGTCTTAAAAAAATCGGTAAAAACGTCGTTGTGGCACTGCGTGAACCGTCACTCGGTCCGGTTTTTGGCGTAAAGGGTGGCGCTGCAGGCGGCGGTTATGCTCAGGTAGTTCCAATGGAAGATATCAACCTCCATTTCACAGGTGATTTTCATGCCATCGGCGCAGCAAACAATCTGCTTGCCGCAATGTTGGATAACCATATTTATCAAGGAAATGCCCTCGGCATCGACCCGAGAAGAATTACCTGGAAGCGCTGTGTGGATATGAATGACCGTCAGCTTCGTTTTGTAACTGACGGCCTCGGCGGTCGCGTTAACGGTGTACCGCGTGAAGATGGATATGACATTACAGTTGCATCGGAAATTATGGCCGTACTGTGTCTTTCAAGCTCCATTACAGATTTAAAAGAAAGACTTTCTCGTATCATTGTAGGTTACACATATAATGACGAACCAGTGACTGCAGGTCAGTTAAATGCACATGGTGCAATGTGTGCACTTCTAAAGGATGCGATTAAACCAAATCTTGTGCAAACACTTGAGGGCACTCCGGCATTTGTACACGGCGGCCCGTTTGCAAATATCGCACACGGTTGTAACTCCGTTATCGCAACAAAAATGGCGATGCAGCTTGGTGATTATGCAATTACGGAAGCTGGTTTCGGTGCAGATTTGGGTGCACAGAAGTTTTTGGATATCAAATGCCGTTTTGCGGGCTTAAAACCGGCAGCTGTTGTTGTTGTAGCAACCATTCGCGCCCTGAAAATGCACGGCGGCGTTGCAAAAACAGATTTGAATAGCGAAAATCTGTCTGCTCTTGAAGCAGGTATGCCGAATCTTCTGTGCCATGTTTCCAATGTTAAGGATGTATACAATTTACCTGCTGTTGTTGCAGTAAACCGTTTCCCGACAGATACTGAAGCAGAAATTGCATTGGTTATTGAAAAATGCAAAGCGCTTGGTGTAAATGTTGTTTTGTCCGAAGTATGGGCAAAAGGCGGCGAAGGCGGCATTGCACTTGCCGAAGAAGTTGTCCGTCTTTGTGAAGAAGAAAGCAACTTTACCTTCTCCTATGACACAGATAAATCCATTGAAGAGAAAATTGATACAATCGTAAAACGTATTTACGGCGGAAAAGGCGCTGCGTTTACACCGGCGGCAAAAAAAGAAATCGATAAACTGACAAAGCTCGGTTTTGATAAAATGCCAATTTGTATGGCAAAAACACAGTACAGCTTTTCTGATGATATGACAAAGCTCGGTGCACCGGACGATTTTACTGTAACCGTAAGAAATGTAAAGGTTTCTGCAGGCGCAGGCTTCATTGTAGCACTGACCGGCGATATTATGACAATGCCGGGTTTGCCGAAGGTTCCGGCTGCTGAACGTATTGATGTTGATGAAAATGGCATCATCAGCGGACTGTTTTAATTTTAAACAATAAAAAAATGACTCTGAATTTTGAATTCAGAGTCATTTTTATTTTTACTTTTCAATCACATTTGAGAGTATTTGCATGGATAATATATCTTTTAATACAAATACTTTTGCATTATCATACGGTTTTAAAAGCGCTACAGTTTTTGGCAAAACTGTTTTACCAAAAACAGAAATTGCTTGCATTTTAATTTCTGCAGTAACACCTTCTTTGCTTGTAACAACCACTAAAAGGCCGGTTTTTGCTGCATTGCTGTCGTTAAGAATATCCATTGTTATATTCTTTTGACCATAAACAACATTTTGAATTTTAACGCCGGCAGCTGTTTTACCAATTTCCGACTGAAGTCCTATTTGCTCAAAATCAATCGACTGAAAAGCCGGAACAGTTTCCTGAATCGATGCAAGGCCTTCCTTTGTCAGTGTAAAATCCGTACCATAGTTTTTAAAGAAGTCCTGCGCCTCCTGTGTGGTATATATACCCATTACACTGCCTTCCGCTTCGTGATAGTTTGCAGTATCCTTATACTCTATTGGTGTCAGCGTATTGATTAAAATATTATTTTTCATTACATTTGTGTTTGTTAACAAATCGGCATGTCCGGCTGCCGCATTCAAAAGATTCGTATTATATTTTATATTGCTTACACTCGAATCATATACGCCTGCAAGATATTCTTTTTGCTCCAATGTAAATAGCGTCCAATACGCGCCAAACTGGGCTTCATATTTTTCCTTCCAAACCTCATTTTCAAAGAAGTTGATATTCGGATTGCTGATTCTGTCCCAATAAATTGCCGAACCGCCTTTGCCGTCTGCATTATGTTCCGCACCCAGCTCATACACATTGTACTGACGCAGCCACCAGATATCCTGCACGGTTTTACCGTTATATCCAGTTCTCCACGAACCAAAGTATGCTGCCGTATGACCGCCGATAAAAATGTTATTTTCCCAGATGCCGTACTGACCGCCGTTTGCCTTAATAGAATAAAAATTATTGATCGTTTCATTTGGTCTGCTTTGATAGAATATATTACCATAAGCATACGGACCGGAAGAACCGTCATCATGGAATAATGCCTGCTGACCCGTTCTTTTACATTCCTGTCCTGTGCTTTCCTGCTCGCGGATACCGATATCGTTACCGATATCGTGGAAGTAATTTTCGATCACCTGAAATCCGAGCAGAGTAATATCTCTGCCCCAGGTCACTGCACCTGCATCCGAAGACATCGTAACTGCATTGTAAATTTCATTTCGCTTAATCAAAATGTCATTTGCATCCGTAACACGAATTACATAAGCTGTACCATTGTAAATTTCGTTATTGGAAATTTCCGTACCGACGCTGTCCAAAATATAAATTGCCGGTGATTGCGATACTTTATAAACAACATCCGTATCGTGAATTTTATTGTTTAAAATTTTGCTTTCGCCACTTGTTAAGGTTGCTCTGTCTCCACTATCGGTTAAATGAATACCGCCGATGCCCGTATAACCTGCAAGGTCATAAATATGATTATTTTGAATTAAAGTATGATGGCCACTCAGCTTTATTGCTGTTGCACC
>JAFQPV010000373.1 GCA_017411585.1 Clostridia bacterium
AATTTGCGGAGGTACATCAAAATTGACAAGTTCACCACCGACCTTAACTCTAATAGGCTGTGCTGCCCAAGCTATAGTTGCGCTACAGCTTGCCATAAGTATCAAGGCAAGCAAAATTACAAGAAATTTTTGTGTGCGTTTCATATTTTACATCCTTTCTTTTATGAAATGTCGTAAATTCATATATTCTCGTGTAATAAAATGTGCGACGCATAAAAACGCGGTTTAAGAAACTATGTTACCACACTTTACATATGAATATCGAAAAGTAGGTTTGATATTGGAATCTGTGTTTTTTACAAAAGCAAATTGCTTTGTAATGCTAAAAAGCGGATAGCAAAAGCGAGATATTCTAAAAAACTTTATTTTTTAAGTTTACTATGCAGTGCTCTTATTATGGCACAGAATGGTTATAAAGTCAAGGTGCATGTAGGGCTTGTTAGGTGTCTTATGTGTCATATTTACGCCTTGCAATGTGCAAAAAAGCACCGCAAAGGTTCCTTTTACGGTGCTTGAGGCTTTACTTCAATTTTGCTTTTGCTACGCGAACGCAGGTGGACATACCGTAGGGGAAGCCGGTTGCGTTTATGGTGAGCATATTGTCATCTTGTGTGAAGCTAAGGCTTTCGCCGTTGTCCATCCATTCAACGGAGGCAATCTTGTCTGTCACATTGCCGAAGGCAGTTGCACCAAAGTAAGAACCGTTCCTGTATGCAACAACGTTAGCGTCGCCACCACGTGCAAGGTCGTGGAAGAAGAAATACAGGCAGTCCTCGCCTTTAAGGGCAAAGTTTTTGCCCATGCATCTTGCCGGGTACGGCTTGCCTTCGTAGATGGCTTCGCCATAGATATCTACCCATTTGCCGAGCACACCCAAAAGCTCACGTTGGTAAGAATCCACAGCGCCTTGTGCGGTCGGTCCGATGTTTAACAAGTAGTTTGCGCCCACTTTTCTGCAGGCACAGAGTGTTTCGATTAACTCCTTCGGGGACTTGTAGTTAAAGTCCATAGCGCCGATGCCCCAGTGGTTGTTGATGGTCATGCAGGTTTCGCCTGCAACATACTTTTCCATACCCTCGCGGTTCATCGGTGTTGCACAGCCTTGCTCAAAGGTGACGGAGTCAATTTCCGGATGACCGAGCTTACCGAGATTGCCCAGGCCGGTGTTGTTGATAATCAGCGCTTCCGGCTGATGCTTACGGATGGTTGCATAAAGTTCGGATTCTTTCCAGTCTGCATCGCGCTTGGACCAGTTGCCGTCAAACCAAAGACCACCGATTTTGCCGTAGTTTGTGCAAAGCACCTCTACGCTCTTTCTGAGGTATTCTAAGTAAGCGTCGAAATCTTCGTTAAAATCTTTCTGATACCAGTCGAGTGTCGTGTGGTAGAACACCGGCATAATGTCGTACTTATTGCAGGCATCTACAAATTCACGAATGAGGTCGCGCTTTGCCGCAGAGTGCGGTGCATCAAAGTCGCACAGACCGCAGGTGTCGTAAAGCGAAAAACCCTCGTGGTGTCGGGTTGTAAGGGTAATATACTTACAGCCGGCATTCTTTGCGGTTAAAACGAGCTTTTCTGCATCAAAGTCCTCAGCCGTAAAGGTATCGGCGAGCTTTTTATACTCCTCCATGGTTTGCGGTACATCCTCATGCTCATTGCGCTGATTATAAATCCATTCGCCCTTGCCGAGTTGGGAATACAGCCCCCAGTGCACGAACATACCGAGCCCCATTTTTTCAAAGTCTGCTATGTATTTTTTTGGTGTAGGAATTGGCATAAAAAAACCTCCTATTTTTATTTTTTCTACTGTTGATTATATCTTATAGTTATAAGTGTGTCAAGTGAATTTGTTGTATATTTTTAACTTATTATGTGTATATTTTTAACTTGTTATCTTTTAAGGATTATCGCTTAGCACTTGTATCAACTATACTTTTGCGAAATTCGCGTGGCGACATATGTACGGTTTTGCGGAAGAGCTTACCGAAATGTCTTGTATCGCTGTAGCCGACCTCCTGCGCAATTTGCGTAATCGACAGGTGGGTTTCCGCCAAAAGGCGACAGCTGTGTGCAATGCGTATTTTTTGCAAATACTGCTGAAAGCTTAAGCCGACCTCGTGATGAAAAAGGCGGCTTAAATACGGCAGAGAGAAATTCAGCTCGCGCCCGAGATGGCTTAAAGAAATATTTTCGGTAAAATGCTCGTCAATATAGCGTGTCAGCTTTAAGATTGCATCGTGCATTTGCGGCTTGAACGGATCGACGATGCTGCGCAGCGAGCGCACCAGAATTTCAATGAGTCCGCAGCGGATAAGCTCGATAAACCCGTGCTGTTTGCCGTTGTATTCCTCTAAAAGCGACTCGAACAGTGTGCGGATGCGCCCGTCTGTGTCGGTAAAAACATTATTCGTCGGCACCTTGGAGAGAATCGTATAATTAAAGCGAATCAGGTAGTTGGTAATCAG
>JAFQPV010000374.1 GCA_017411585.1 Clostridia bacterium
AAACAATCTTCTCTGCGCGCGGCGCGCGTGCTTTCGCATCTACCGCAGTCGGGTCACCGTGGTAACCCTTTAAAACCTTGTTGCCAGTCTCATCCTTTTCAACATACAGGCGCGCCACATCGGTAATGGCGTTAAGCTCAAAGCCCTGCTCCCCCTTCGGCGGTGCTGCGCCCTCGTCGTAGCTTTCCATGTCTGCTTCAAAGAATACATTTTCGCTCTCTGCCGCCAACGCAAGCGGGCTGCACAGCGAAAGCAGCATCACGAGGCTCAACATAAGTCCGATGCTCTTTTTCCACATTCCTTTCATTTGCATACACTCCTCTTCTTTAAGTTTTGAAAATAATCTTGTCTTGAAAATTTTGTCCTTTTACATTTTTCAAGCAACAATCCGTTAAGTTCATTTTAAACGAAGCCTTTAAAATGCACAATACGAAACAAAATTTATGAACAAATGAGCAATAAAATGAGCAATTTGCACTTTTGACAGAATTAAAACGCCTTTAATTCTTCTGCAAGTGCTTCCTGAAAAAGCCCGGCATAGATTTCATAGCCTTCCGTGTTTTCATTATAGCATACACGGCAAATCGCTTTCTACGCAAAATATTATTGAATTTTTTAGAAATATTACTTTTCAGGCACAATCTTTTTTATAATACTTACTCTTTAACTATTTATATAATAGCATACTCACAAGACAAAGAAAATGGAAAATATTGATGCTTAGGTGTAAAATATTGATATTTTGTGCTCCGAGTTTTTATAATAACACAAAAAAAGGGTAGCCCTTGGACGAGTGTCCTTCGGCTACCCTTTAAAATCTTGCTTATTTCAATGCTGCGAGGCTTTCTTCCACCTTTGCGAGCATTTCTTTGTACTTTTCGCCCTTCTTGCGCTCTTCCTCAACAACGGCTGCCGGTGCTTTCGCAACGAAGCCTGCATTGCCGAGCTTACCTTCAACGCGCTTGATTTCAGAAAGCAATGTCTGCTTTTCTTTGGTCAGACGTTCAAGCTCTTTTTCCTTGTCAACAAGCTCATCGAGCGGCAGGTAAACGGTTGCGCCGTCTACAACGACGGAAACTGCGTTTTCTACGGTTACACCGCTTGCAACGGTTACGCCGGATGCACTTGCAAGCTTTTCAAAGAACAGCACGCCCTTTTCAAACACATCTGTAAGCTCTGTTGCAATCGTGATATGGCACTTCTTCGACGGTGCGATGTTCATCTCCGTGCGTGTGTTACGGATGCTCTTAATCGCGTTCATAATACGAGTCATATCCGTTTCTGCATCGGCGAAGTTGAGTGCTTCGTTATAGCGCGGCCAATCGCTGATCATAATGCTTGCACCCTCGTGCGGTAAATGCTGCCAGATTTCTTCCGTAATAAACGGCATATACGGGTGCAAAAGCTTCATTGTTTCGGACAGCACATAGGTGAGTACATACTGTGCGGTTTCGCGGCTCGGACAGCTTTCGTCGAACAGTCTCGGCTTAACAAGCTCGATGTACCAGTCGCAGAAATCGTCCCAAACAAAGTCATAAAGCTTTGCAAGGGCAACACCGAGGTCGAAGTTGTCCATATTTTCGCCGACTTCCTTTGCCAGGCGGTTAAACTTCGACAAAATCCACTTATCTTCAAGCTGCAGTGCATCTGCCGCCGGCAGCTTGTTTTCCTCTACCTCTAAATTCATCAAAACGAAACGCGATGCGTTCCAGATTTTATTGATAAAGTTACGGCTTGCCTGCACCTTCTCATCCGAGAAACGCATATCGTTACCCGGTGCGTTACCGGTTGCAAGCGTAAAGCGGAGAGCATCCGCGCCGTATTTTTCAACAATCTCTAACGGGTCAATGCCGTTACCCAAGGACTTGGACATCTTTCTGCCCTGCGCATCGCGCACAAGACCGTGAATAAACACATGCTTAAACGGCTCCTTCTTCATGTGCTCCGTACTCGAGAAAATCATACGTGCAACCCAGAAGAAGATAATGTCGTAGCCCGTAACGAGAACGGAAGTCGGGAAGAACTTTTTAAGTTCCTCTGTTTCGTGCGGCCAGCCGAGTGTCGAGAACGGCCACAGCGCAGAAGAAAACCATGTGTCGAGCACATCCGGGTCCTGCTTTACCTTACCGCCGCACTTCGGGCAGGTTTCAACTGTAGTTTTGGAAACAACAGTCTCGCCGCAATCGTCGCAGTAGTATGCCGGGATTCTGTGGCCCCACCACAGCTGACGGGAAATACACCAGTCGTGTACGTTTTCCATCCAGTTTAAATATGTCTTTGTGAAGCGCTCCGGCACAAACTGCGTCTTGCCCTCGGTTACAACCTTAATTGCTTCTTCCGCGAGCGGCTTCATTTTAACAAACCACTGCTTGGAGGTAATCGGCTCTACGGTTGTGCCACAACGGTAGCACTGACCGACATTGTGGCTGTGCGGCTCTACCTTTACAAGATAGCCCTCTGCCTCCAAATCGGCAACCATTGCCTTTCTCGCCTCGTAGCGGTCCATACCCTCGTACTTGCCGCCGTAATGGTTGATGGTGGCATCGTCGTTCATCACCTTGATTTGCTCTAAGTTATGGCGAAGACCAACCTCAAAGTCGTTCGGGTCGTGCGCCGGTGTAATCTTCACTGCGCCCGTACCGAAATCCTTATCTACATATTCATCCGCAATAATCGGAATTTCTCTGCCCACAAGCGGCAAAATCAGCATTTTGCCCACGAGGTCGGTGTATCTTTCATCCTCCGGATTTACGGCAACGGCTGTATCGCCGAGCAGCGTTTCCGGACGGGTGGTTGCGATGGTTAAATATTCGTCGCTGTCCTTTAAGTAGTACTTAATGTGCCAGAAGTTACCGTCCTGCTCGGTGTATTCCACCTCTGCATCGGAAAGCGCGGTCGTACAGTTCGGGCACCAGTTGATGATGCGGCTGCCCTGGTAGATTAAACCCTTCTTATACAGGTTTACAAATACCTCGAGTACGGCATCGGAGCAGCCCTCGTCCATTGTAAAGCGCTCTCTGTCCCAGTCGCAGGAGCAGCCGATTTTCTTGAGCTGATTGATAATACGGTCGCCGTACATCTTCTTCCAATCCCAAACGCGCTCCAAGAATTTTTCACGACCAAGGTCATAACGAGTAAGTCCCTCTTCCTTACGAAGGTTTTCCTCCACCCTAATCTGCGTTGCGATACCGGCGTGGTCTGTGCCCGGTACCCACAAAGCCTCGTAGCCGCACATTCTCTTGTAACGGATTAAAATATCCTGCAGTGTCTCATCGAGTGCGTGGCCCATATGCAGCTGACCGGTTACGTTCGGCGGCGGGATAACGATGGTAAACGGCTCTTTTTCGCTTTTTTCATCCGCGTGGAAAAAACCGTTATCCACCCAAAACTTATACAGTCTGTCCTCAAATTCAGACGGATCGTAGTTTTTTGCGATGTTCTTTTGATCAGTCACTTTAT
>JAFQPV010000375.1 GCA_017411585.1 Clostridia bacterium
TGTATCAAGCTTGAATTTGTTATTAACGGTGTCAAGCACTCTGCACAGCCTTTCAGCACCCAATACAGTGGGGGTGCCGCCGCCGAAATAAACGGACAATACCCTGTAATCCTCGCTGTTAGAAAAAGAAGCAATTTGGTTTATCAGCGCATTGGTGTAGCTGTCAAGTGTTGTCTCGTCCCACTTTGGTGTGGAATAAAAGGCGCAGTATGCGCATTTGGAAATGCAAAAGGGAACATGAAAATATAACATTAGATCTTTTGACATATTGCACCTCATTCAAAAACTTAGGCGGCGGATGTACCGCCGCCGCAGTGTTATTCGTCCATCTTAAGAACAGCCATAAACGCTTCTTTAGAGAGCTCCACGCTACCCAAAGAGCGCATCTTCTTTTTACCTTCCTTCTGCTTTTCAAGCAGCTTCTTTTTACGGGTAATATCGCCGCCGTAGCACTTGGCAAGCACATCCTTGCGCATTGCCTTAACGGTTTCACGCGCGATAATCTTGCCGCCGATCGCTGCCTGAATCGGCACCTCAAAGAGCTGGCGCGGAATCGCTTCCGTCAGCTTTTCGGCAATTCTTCTGCCGCGGGCATACGATTATTCGCGGTGCACGATAAACGAAAGTGCATCGACCATATCGCCGTTTAGAAGCATATCCAGCTTCACCAAATCGGAGCGCTGATAATCATAAAGCTCATAGTCAAACGAAGCATAACCGCGTGTGCGCGATTTGAGCGCATCGAAAAAGTCGTAAATAATTTCATTTAATGGCATTTCATAGTGCAGCGATACACGGTCAGCATCGATATACTGCATATCCTTATACACGCCGCGTCTGTCCTGGCAAAGCTCCATAATATTGCCGACATAATCCTTGGGCACCATAATGTCTGCCTTTACCATCGGCTCCTCCATATACTCAATCTCCGCAGCCGGCGGCAGATTGGTCGGATTGGAAATGTCAAAATACTCGCCGTTGGTCTTTTTTACCTTGTACACAACGCTCGGTGCGGTCGTAACCAAATCGAGGTTGTATTCACGCTCAAGGCGCTCCTGAATAATTTCCATATGCAAAAGTCCCAAGAAGCCGCAACGGAAGCCAAAACCGAGCGCCACGGAGGTCTCCGGCTCGAATACCAAAGATGCATCATTAAGCTGCAGCTTCAGAAGTGCATCATTTAAGTCGTTATACTTTGCGCCGTCCGCCGGATAAATACCGCAAAATACCATCGGCTGTACATCACGATAGCCCTTAAGCGGCTCCTTTGCCGGGCGGTCCGTCGTTGTTACGGTATCGCCTACGCGCGCATCCTTCATCGACTTGATGCTCGCCGCAATATAACCAACCTCGCCGGCAGAAAGGCTGTCCGCCTTCTGCATACCAACCGGCTTTAAATACCCGACTTCCACAACCTCGTACTTTGCGCCGGTTGCCATCATCAAGATAGTCTGCCCCGCCTTGATGGTGCCTTCCTTGATGCGGACATAGACTATAACACCCTTGTAGCTGTCGTAGTACGAGTCGAAAATCAGCGCCTGCAGCGGTGCATTCGCATCGCCCTGCGGCGGCGGCACACGCTTTACAATTTCCTCCAAAACGGCAGGAATATTGATATTATTTTTTGCCGAAATCAGAGGCGCTTCCTGCGCCTCGATGCCAATAACGTCCTCAATTTCATTTTTAACCGCTTCCGGTCTTGCCGCCGGCAGGTCAATTTTATTGATGACCGGCACAACCTCCAAATCGTGCTCAATAGCAAGATAGGTGTTGGCAAGCGTCTGCGCTTCAATGCCCTGCGAAGCATCGACAACCAAAATCGCACCCTCACAAGCTGCAAGAGATCGTGATACCTCGTAGTTAAAGTCAACATGTCCCGGGGTATCAATCAGATTTAAGACATAGTCCTCCCCGTCTTGCGCCTTATACTTTAAGCGCACGGCGCGCGCCTTAATCGTGATACCGCGTTCACGCTCGAGGTCCATATTATCTAAAAGCTGACTTTCCATGTCGCGCTGCTCTACCTCGCCGGTATTCTCCAGAAGGCGGTCTGCCAAAGTCGACTTACCATGGTCAATATGTGCAATAATAGAAAAATTTCGAATGTTCTTTTGCATAGACTCCATCCTTAATGCATAGTATGATAGTTTATTGTACCACAGTTTTGCAGATTTGTCACCTGTTTTTTCACTTTATAGCAAATCTGCCTTGCGAATCCCCCCACTTGACTCCGCACAAAAAATAATGCAGGAGGCTTATTGCCTCCTGCATTGTAAATGCTTTACAGAACTGTAATATCAACAGATGCCTCAATCGTCGCAAACATTCCCTCGTAGGTTGCGGTTATTTTTGTGGTGCCTTTACCGACAAAAGTAACCAAACCATTTGCATCCACTGTTGCAATGCCCGGGTCTGCGCTTGTAAGCACCGCACCGTCGACAGCGACCTCAACGCCCTTGCCGTTAAATGCTTTTAAAAGCAACTGCTTTGTTTCGCCCACCATACCGCTGACCGTATTGCTCGCAAAATATACCGGCCAATACACCATATCCGCCTTCATCTGCGCTTCGGAGGTATAGAAGCAAACCTCGGCATAGCTGTTGAAGGTGCCGCCATTGCTGTCGCCCTTACCATTGATGCGGAAATATTTTACCTGCTTGCCATTCAGCATAAAGATATCCGGCATAGTGGTTGTACCGCTTGTTTTTGTATCGAGCACCTGCTCCCAGGTTTCGCCGTCTAAGGACACCTCTGCATCAAACACAAAGCTACGCGGCGCGCCTTTCGAATCTGCCAGACCGGCAAGACCGAAAGCATACAGGCTTACCGGCTCTTTAAATTCATAGCAAATCCATGCAGGTGACGAACCCGACCAACGGTTCACCAGCTCATTGGAAATGATGTTGTCCAATGTGCCGAATTCCACATACTTATCGTGCCCCGTGGAGAAGGTAACATGCTCTACCGGTTGTCGGCTGATCTCAGCCGGCAGTTCAACCGTTCTGGCTTCGCTCAGCTCCAGTTTGCCAATATTGCTTGAGCTGTTCGTACCAAACTGTCCTTCAAATTTATCCGCTACAAATGTGATTGTGTATGTTTTTTCGCCAATTGTAAATGTTGCAACATTGCCGTTTTGCGCAACCGCCTTGCCGCTTGCAAGCGTTACGCTTGGGGCATTACCTTCCGCAATCATATAATAGTCTGTCTTGTCCGTTGTAAAGGCGGTCATTTCTTTACCGTTAAGCAGTACACGTTCCGATAAA
>JAFQPV010000376.1 GCA_017411585.1 Clostridia bacterium
GGTCTTAGCAAAGTCGTTATGGAATTCGCTTCCATCAATAACGACAAAGGTCCGCTTCTGGTCGTGCTCTCCGACGGTTCAAAAACCGTAACGGTAAACACCAAAAGGGATGCAGACACGACCTGGCGCTATCACAAGTACGAATTCGACTTCAAGGCAAAAACCGCTACGGTTGCCATCGATGGCAAGTCCACCGGCAAAACCATCGACTTAAGCTCGCTGGAGCTTTCGGATTCCGGCGCACTCACCATCCGAATCAACAGCGGTATGAGCGGCGGCGGCTTCATCTATTTTGATAACTTCATTATCTACACACCGAATAAGCTTAACTCCCTTTTCAGCTGGGACGGTACATTTAACTATCAAAATGTAATCGAGCCGAACCCGACAGGGCTGAGTGATGCAATGCTCAAAACACATCCGCGCGTACTTGTAACCGACTGGGATGTCATTCGCGAAAAAATTGCGACAGACCCGTACTGCGCGAAATGGTTTAACAAGCTGAAATCCTCCGCCGATACATACGTTTCCAAAAACGAATATCTGGAATACACAATCAACTCCCGCGGTAACATTAACAATATTGCAACCAACTTCCGTACAAAAGCCATAATCCTCGGCTTTGTTGCAGGTGTAACCGGCGAAAGAAAATATGCCGACTTACTGTACAGAGAAATGAAAAACTCAGTCGATGTATGGCCGGATTGGGGCGAGAGCACCGCTATGGTTGGCGCTAAGGTCATCCGCGGCTTTGCCTGCGGCTACGACTGGGCATACCATGTATTTACACCGCAGGAACGCGCTGAAATTGAAAACATACTTATAAATAAAGCAGCAGCCATCGTAATGAAGCAATACAAAGGTCTGCTCTCCAACGGCTACACAGTGCTTCATGCATACCACAACCAGGCGATGGGCGTACAGACCGACTATGTTATGTTCGCAATCGCAATCAACGATCTCGTGCCGAACGTTTCGGAATATATCTTCCGCGAGATTTCCCAGAATCTGCCGAACACCTTCGTAGAAATCTCCGACGACGGCGGTTTTGCGGAATCCATGGAATACTGGAACTACGGCGTCGGCAACCTGATTGCCAGCGTTGCAAGCTTTGAAGAATGCATCGCACCGGGCAAAACCTTGCCGGATTGCTTAAACTTCGCACTTCAGGCAAACTTTGCAATGTCGCCTGACCACGTCATTTACTATGACGGTGCAACAAAATGCTTTAACTATAATGCATCCACCTGTGGTCGTGTTTCGTCCCCTGCCTTTTTAAGAATTGCAGACAGATATGACCAGTCGCAGTACGCATGGTATGAACTGACGAAAAATCAGAGTGATCCATCTATGCTCTACGGCGGCATGGATGCCTGCGCAGCGATTGTGTACTACAATCCGGAAAAGGTAAGCTCTGCAGACTTTGTGCTCGATAAGTTCTACAAAAACGACCGCCAGTATGGACCGAATGGTATCTCGATGCGTTCGAGCTGGGACAGAGAAACAATGCTCTTTGCGGCAATGCAGGGTGGCGACAACGAAACCTTCCACGCCTACAACGGTCTCGGTACTTTCGTACTCGACTGGGAGGGCGAGCGTTTTGCACTTTTAACCGGTAAAGACTCCGTTTCCAACACCTACACAATCGAAAGCGGTTACGACGGCGAAGGTACGGACTACTATTACAGAAGAACAGAAGGTAATAACACCATTACCATCAATCCGGATGCAGGTCCGGGACAGAAAAACGACGGTTTCGCAGTATTGCTCGACTCCGATTCTGCAGAAAACGGTTCTTACGGCATTTTAGATATGACGCGTACACGCGATGACTTAAACAAGCATCACCGCGGTATGATGATGACAAACAACCGTACAAGAATCGTCATGCAGGACGAAATTTCGACAAAAGTTCCGTCCGAAGTTTACTGGTTTATGCACACCAATGCCGACATCACCCTTTCCGCTGACGGCAAGGGTGCACTCCTGGAAATCAACGGTAAGAGATTGTATGTGAGAATCAACGCAGGTCCAACGGATGCAGCATTTTCCGTTATGCCGATTGAGCCGCTGCCGACCAGCCCGAATCCGCCGAAGCAGAAGGGCGAGTTTATGGCAGCCTACACCGGCGACAAGAAGCTTGCAATTCATATGAATAATGTAACGGATATCACCTTAAGCGTTGAATTCATTCCGCTCCGCGCAGGCGAAGGTATCCCGAATGATACAACCGAGGTTATCCCGATGGCAAACTGGAGCGTAAACAAGGGCGAAACGAAGCGCACGGAAGAGCGCCTCGGCAGCGTGGTAGCACTCAAGCTCGGCTCCCCTGCCGCATACGCAAAGGGCGTACGCACCTATGTAGATACCGCAAACAAGGATGTATATCCGTTTACGGAAAACGACAGAACACTCGTGCCGGTAAGATTCATTTCTGAAAACTTCGGCGCAAGAGTCGACTGGACAGAAGCAACCCAGACCGTAGACATCACCTGCGGCGACAATGTCATCCAGATGGTGCTCGACTCGAATGAAATGAAAGTAAACGGTCAGACCGTAATGCTCGATGTTCCGGCACAAACCTATAACGACAGAACACTCATCCCGCTCCGTGCACTTGCTGAAGCACTCTGCAAAAATGTATTCTGGGATGACAGAGGTTTGATTATCATCTCCGATGAGAATCTGACATACAGCGAAGACACGATTGCTGACGCTGGCAAGATGCTCGACGTTCGCGTACTCGCAGGCGCAAACGAAATCAGCTTCCGTCCGGAAATGAAAGACTACTACGTCAATGCGCCTGCTGGCGAGGTTACCGCTTTGACAAACGGTAGCGCATACGCAGTTTCCATAGCGCAGGGCAACCCGGCTGTAGTGACAATCGATGGCGTAAACTACAATGTTCACTTTACACCAAATCCGTTTGAAGGCATTGCAGGCACCGGTGGTGCAGGCTCTATTTCCAAGATGGAATTGCTTGTAGCAGGCAGCACCGGCATTCCGGATCACCCGACCTCCATTCAGATTATGGACATCGACTCCTCCACCGGCTGGGGCAAATATCCGAAGTGGGGTATCGCAGACGGCGTAATCTCCTCCGGTATGGAAAACAGATGGACAGGCGAAGGCAAGCAATGGATCAGCTTTGATTTTGGCGAAACAAAGAAGTTCCACTCCTTTGCACTCTCGACCACAAATTCTCATAAGCGCACATTTACATTAAGCGTAGACATCTCCGACGACGGCAAGACATGGACAACACTCCTGCCGAACATTACAACCGAGCTTTCTGATGGCCCGACAGTATTCTCACTCGGCGATGTAAGCACAAGATATGTTCGCCTCAATACCATTTCCAGCAGTGATGGTGGTGCATACAACAGTTACGCAGAAGTACGTTTCTATGCAGACGCTACCATGGAAGCTGAAGACCAGAAGGCATGGAATGCCATCTTCAAGCTTTCCGATACGGAGGGCAAGGTCGGCGACACAATGACCGTGAACATCTCTGCAACCGATCCTGCAGGCGCGGCGGTAGACCTGAGCACATATACGGTAACTTATGCAAGCTCGGATGCTTCTATCATCAGCATTGATGCAAACGGCACATGCACTTTAAAGAAAGCCGGTACCGCTATAATTACGGCAACCGCTGTTCGAAAAGGTGCACTTCCGAAAACAGCAGAAATCACAATTCTCGTAAAATAAAAAAAATGGGCGGTGTGGAAAATGAACCGACCCCCAAAAGTTAGACCAAAAATCTAATTACTGGGAGGTCGGTTTTTTGTGGCAAAATATACTTTTGAGTTTAAGAAAAAAGTTGTGCAAGAATATTTGAAGGGTAAAGGAGGATATGCATATATTGCAAAA
>JAFQPV010000377.1 GCA_017411585.1 Clostridia bacterium
TTCGTACCTGCAACGGTAACGTGCATTTCGGATTTTTCTCTCTGTGCAACTGTCGGGTTGATTACGTACTCGCCGTCAACCAAACCGAGCCATACACCGCCGATCGGACCGTTCCACGGTACATCGGAGATAGAAATTGCAATAGAAGTACCAATCATAGCTGCAACTTCCGGCGGATTGTCCTGCTCAACGGAAAGCACGGTTGCAACAACCGATACATCGTTACGCAAATCGCTCGGGAAGAGCGGACGAATCGGACGGTCGATTACACGGCTGGTAAGGATTGCCTTTTCAGACGGCTTACCCTCACGCTTGATGTAGCCGCCCGGGATTTTACCAACGGAATACAGCTTTTCTTCATAATCTACGCTGAGCGGGAAAAAGTCGATACCCTCTCTCGGTGCACGAGAAGCCGTTACGTTGACCATAACAACTGTGTCACCGTAGCGAACAACGCAATGACCGTTTGTAAGGCAAGCCATTTTACCGGTCTCGATAACGAGCGGTCTGCCTGCCAGTGTGGTTTCAAATGTTCTGAACATACAATTTACCTTCTTTCTGAATTATTTTTTCATTTCGTAAGTCGGCAACTGATGTTTAGCATTTAGATTCGGGCTCATTTTTTTATGAGCACAAATCTAATTGCTAACCGCCAACTGCCGCTAAATAAACACAGAAATGAGCGGAAAGGAAATTTCCGCTCATTCGTGTATAGAAACTACTTTCTAAGATTCAACTTGCTAACGATAGCACGGTATCTCTCGATATCAATCTTCATGAGATAATCGAGAAGGCCACGTCTCTTACCAACCATCTTGAGAAGACCGCGTCTGGAATGGTGGTCCTTCTTGTGATCCTTTAAGTGCTCGTTTAAGTGGTTAATTCTTTCCGTTAAAACTGCAATCTGAACCTCCGGAGAACCTGTATCGGTCTCGTGGATTCTGTAAGTTTCAATAATGGATGTCTTTACTTCCTTAATCACTACTATTCACCTCCTGATATTTTTGAAAGAACACCTACATCCCCGTCGTGGCCGGAGAAGCCGACAACCGAGGTGAGGTTATGCTTTTTGCCCTTAACAGTATTTTTCTAAACAAAAACTTATTTGTCCAGACCGTAACGCTTCTTGAACTTATCAACGCGACCGCCTGTATCTACGAGCTTCTGCTTACCTGTGAAGAACGGATGGCACTTCGAGCAAATTTCGACCTTCAGATTCTCTTTTGTAGAACCGGTCGCAATCACTTCGCCACAAGCACATGTAATTGTTGTCTGCTTATACTCCGGATGGATACCTTCCTTCATCATCCATGCCTCCTTTCCGCAAAAATAAACGTTTGCACGCAAACGCAACTAAAATTATAACACAAAGAAAATCATTTTGCAACCATTATTTTCAAAAAACTTTATAATACATAAAAATTGCTAAAACAATACCCAAAATCGCACCGGCAAGCACCTCATACGGTGTGTGTCCCAACAGCTCCTTTAAGCGCTCACCCTGAATTTCCGGCGCATCGTCCCAATGCTCAATCATTTGATTCAGCACCGCTGCCTGCTTACCTGCCGCACGGCGCACACCGGCTGCATCGTACATCACGACAAAGGCAAACACCATAGAAAGCGCAAACATCGCGCTGTCAAACCCTTGTGCAAGCCCGATAAATGTCGCAAGTGCCATTACAAACGACGAATGCGAGCTCGGCATACCACCCGAGCCGACAAAACGGCGTACATCAAAGCGTTTATCGCGTATCAGCACCGTAATAACCTTCAAAAGCTGTGCGACAAACCAGCCCAGCAGCGCTGTCCACAGTGCGTGATTTCCCAGTATTTCTACAAAAAATCGCATAATTCCTCCTTTAGTTTGCGCGATTGAGCAAATAATCTGTCAGCTCCAGCAAAAACTGAGCACGCGCGCCGTATGCATTTGCGATTTCCCGCGCACTTGCCGTATATTCCGCCAGCTTTCGCTTTGCTTCGCCAAGTCCCATCAGCGACACATACGTGTTTTTCTGACAAGCTTCATCATTTCCCGTCGGTTTTCCCAACGCCTGCGCATCACCCTCGACATCTAAAATGTCATCCTTAATCTGAAATGCAAGCCCCAGATAAATTGCAAATTTGCGCATATTTTCGACATCTGCATCCGATGCACCGCCAACAACTGCACCGCAAACACACGCTGCCGCCAAAAGTGCAGCCGTCTTTTTTTCTTGCAATTCGTTTAAAAGCGACAAAGAAATTTCTTTGCCTTCATTTAAAATATCAATCACCTGACCGCCAATCATACCGTGAATACCGCTGCATTCTGCCATCACGCGCAGTGCACGCACCGTAATTTCCGGCGCCGTCTTTGCTTGCAATGCCGTTTCAAACGCCAAA
>JAFQPV010000378.1 GCA_017411585.1 Clostridia bacterium
TATTACAGCTTCTTCGCTGGTTGTAGTTGTAAAAAGGCTAATTTTGTGTAATACTTCGTTATCAAGACCGACCCGTACGCAGAGTACTGTGTCGGTCTTTCTGCCTCGTCTTACAGCAAAATTATCTCTTTTTATGCTGGTTGTAGATGGTGGTTTCTTCGCTGGTTGTAGTTGTAAAAAGGCTAATTTTGTGTAATACTTCGTTATCAAGACCGACCCGTATACAGAGTACTGTGTCGGTCTTTCTGCATTGTCTTACAGCAAAATTATCTCTTTTTATGCTGGTTATAATGTTTGAGTTTTTTTCGCTGCTTGCAACCAACAACGTAGGGGCCGGTCTCCCTGCGGCTCACTTCCAAACCGCCGCTTCGCTACGTCCTCGACGGTCCGTTTTTGCTCAGTCCGCCGTCGGATAACCGCAAAGCTCTTGCACAATGTCAAAATATGCGTAATAGGTTTCGGGACTGTATTCGTGCCCGGTTTTAAAATCCGCAACCTCTTTTGCGATACGGTAGCTGCCGGGTGGCAGGAGTCCGTAGCCATACGTCCAGTCGACCTGCATTTCATAAATTTCATTTTCAGGGATAAGATAGGCAAGCTGATTCCACACGAGCACTTGCTTTGGCTCGACAGCTTCCCAGTTGCCGTTGTCGTTTAGCTTTTCGATATGGTAGGCTGCGCCGGTTTGTAAATCGCCCTCTGTTGTGCCGCCGAGCTGCGTAAAGCGCAGAGTGCAGCCCTTCTGCGTTACATTTTCCGCCGTGAGCGTTATGCCCCATTTGTCGGGTGCAGTGTTATCTAAAAGGGTATAGGTTTTATATTTTGGCTCGGTCGGGTATTTCGAGGAAAAGAGTGGAGACAGAATATCCCATACGGTGACGCTTTTCGACTCGGTGAGGATGCGCAAGTCCGTATCCACTGCGGCATTTGGCAGTCTGCCGACAATGCGCATACAGTACGGCATGTCCTTGAAGGTTTCCGGTGCGGCATCGACCTTTTTAAAGATGCACCAGCCCTCGTTTTCAATCAGCACCTCTTTTGTAATCGAGGTGGCGAGTTGATAGCCGTCTGCGCCGTCGAAGTTACATTCGCCGTCTTTTGCCGGCACTTCGAAATCGCCCGCGGTTTTGGTGATTTTTCCGTCCATCGTGCCGCAACGCGGGGTGTTTTCGCTGATCAGTCCTGTGTCAAAATACAAATGTCCGTCTGCCATAAACATGCGCAGACTCGTACGCGTGTTGTCATCGTTTGGCAGGGGTGTCGGTCCGTTTGTCTGCGCGTTGCAGGCCGCAAGGCAAAGACAGAGTGCAAGTACAAGAATCCATGCTTTTTTCATCTCGAAAACCTCCTTTTAGTTGTATAGACGTATTAAATTTCCAAAGGTTTCATTTTTATACAAATTTTGAAGCGGTTTTACAATTGAGACTTGTCAAGATAAAGGCAATAGTGTACAATGAAAACAAAAGGGGTGGTTATTTATGGTAAAAGAGTTGATTTTGGTATTTAAAACGCATTTGGATATCGGCTATACCGACTACGCCGAAAAGGTGGTCGAGCGGTATTTAACGGAATTTATCCCGAATGCCATCAAGGCGGCATATGCCTTAAAGGATACGGACACGCCGTTTATATGGTCGACGGGCGCGTGGCTTATATGGGAGGCATTAAAGCACGATAAAGACGGCAGCGTAGAACAGGCAATCCTCGA
>JAFQPV010000379.1 GCA_017411585.1 Clostridia bacterium
CTCATGAGGGCTCTTGCAACAGCAAGCATCTGCTGCTCACCGCCGGAAAGTGTACCTGCCCTCTGCCAGGAACGCTCCTTCAGGCGTGGAAACAAATCGTAAACCCACTTGATATCTTCATCTAAATTATCTTTTCTCAAATATGCACCGATACGGATGTTTTCAAGCACCGTAAGGTCCGGAAAAACTCTTCTACCCTCCGGCACGAGTGTAATGCCCTTTTGTACTACGCGCTCTGCCGGTCTGCCGGTGATGTCTTCTCCGCAAAATTCAATCGTACCGCTTTTCGGTGTTACAACACCTGCAATCGAGCGCAAAATTGAGCTTTTGCCGGCACCGTTTGCACCAACGAGTGTGATAATCGAGCCTTGCTCAACTTCGAACGATACATCGCGCACTGCGTTGATACCACCGTATGCAATGTTTAAGTTTTTAATTTTCAGCATCGTCCGACACCCCCAAATAAGCCTCGATTACGCGAGGATTGTTGCTGACCGCTTCCGGTGTACCATCGGCAATGTGCTTACCGAAGTCAATTACATAAATGCGGTCAGATATGTCCATTACAAGATTCATATGATGCTCGATGAGCAGAATGGTTAAGTTAAACTCCTTGCGGATGCGGCGGATAAATGCCGTCAGCTCCTCAGTTTCCTGCGGATTCATACCTGCAGCAGGCTCGTCGAGCAAAAGCAAGGTCGGATTGGTTGCAAGCGCTCTTGCAATTTCCAGATGTCTCTGCTTACCGTACGGCAGCGAGGTGGAAAGCTCATCTTTAACATCCTCGAGACCGAGCAGCCTTAAAAGCTCCATTGTCTCTTCGCGCATCTTCTTTTCTTCTGCCGCATTGGCTCTGAAGGTAGCAGAAAATACATTGCTCGTTTTTCTTAAGTGTTTTGCAACCAAAACATTTTCAAACACTGTCATACTCTTAAAAAGACGGATGTTTTGGAAGGTTCTCGCCATACCAAGCTTTGTAATCTGGTCCGGTGTTTTTACCATGGTATTTTTAAACATACCCTGGTTTGTACCGGCATACAGCTTTTTCATTTTTCCCTTCGGGAAGTTTTCAATAATGGCCTCGCCATTAAAGGAAACGCGTCCGTTTGTCGGCTGATACACGCCGGTGATTACATTAAACGCTGTAGTTTTACCTGCACCGTTCGGACCGATAAGTGCAACAATTTCACCTTCGTTGACTTCCATGGAAAGGTCGTTTACGGCAACAACGCCACCAAACTGCATTGTAACATTTTCTAAACGAAGCACATTATTTGGCATTGTCTGTCACCGTCCCTTCCGTTTTTGCTTTCACTTTGCGCTTTTTAAATAAATCCGGCAGCTCCTTCGTGCCCATAATACCCTTGCGGAAGAAGAGCACAACAATCATAATCACAATGGAGAATACCACCATTCTGAAGCCATCTTTTAAAAGCGGTACCTGGAAAGCACCAATCATCATCGGCTCGTCTAAGAATCTGAGCCACCATTCGGAGCAAGCGATGTACAAAAATGCACCGATGCACGAACCGGTAACCGAGCCGATACCGCCGGTTACAACGATGAGCAGGATTTCATATGTAAGTACCGATGTAAACGGCTTTGCCTGATAGGTTGTGGCAAACATAGCATAAAGCGCACCGCCGACTGCGGCGAAGAACGCAGAAATGCAGAAAGAAAGAATCTTGTGCTTTGCAAGATTGATGCCCATCGCCTCAGCTGCGATTTCATCATCACGGATTGCCTTGAAGGAACGACCGTAGGTCGAATTAATCAAAAGCACGATGACGACGATACAAGCTGTTACGATAATCGCCGGAACAACAGTCGAAAGATACAGCGTTGTCTGCCCGGTTGCGTTCGTGATGTTAAAGGAGTTCAGCGTCGGGAAACCTTTAATCATATTTGCACCGTTTGTCAGTTTACCGAGCACAAGCTCGCCGCCGCCCGGAAGTTTAATTACTTCGCACTGGAAGATGGTTCGGATAATTTCGGCAAAGCCGAGCGTTGCAATTGCAAGATAGTCGCTCTTCAAGCGAAGCACCGGAAGACCAATGAGGTATGCAAACAGCGCGGCAACCAGACCGGAGATAATCAGCGCAACCAATACGCCGAGCACAAGGCTGACCGCCCCACCGGCACCGGAGTTACCAAAAATACTGCCAAATGCTTCCTGTAAGGAGAAGTTCACGATACTGCCGCCATACTTATAGAAGATACCGTCTACCGGCACCTTGAGCGATACAGGCGTTGTCAGAATCGCAAAAGTATATGCCCCCAAAAGCATAAAACCTGCGTGTCCGAGCGAAAACAGACCCGTAAAGCCGTTTAACAGGTTCATCGAAACAGCGATGAGTGAATATACGATAACCTTACGAAGCACCATAAAGAGCTTCGAGGTCGGTGTAAACAGCTTCGGAACGTTCGGTAAAATCAAGTTCAAGTTTTCAATTAAAAGCAAAATACCCCAAAACGCAAGAATACAAACGAGCGCAATGACGGTGCTTTTTACGTTTTTCTTGTTGTCAATTCTATTCATTTCAAAGCACCTCCATTATACTTTATCCAATGTTTTCTCACCAAAGATACCTGTCGGTCTGAAAATCAGGACAATGACAAGCACTGCAAAGGTGAATGCGTCAGAGAATACGGAATAAGGTGTCGCTTTAATCAGGTTTTCGCATATACCGATGATAAACGCACCAATAACCGCGCCCGGAATTGAGCCGATACCGCCGAATACGGCAGCGACGAAAGCCTTAAGTCCCGGAAGCGCACCGGAAACGGCAACGATTTTCGGATAGTTCGAGAAATACAGCACCGAACCGACCGCCGCAAGTGCCGAACCGATAATAAACGTTACAGAAATAACGTTGTTGATTTTAATACCCATCAAGCGGCTTGTCTCAAAATCCTTGGAAACCGCGCGCATCGCCATACCGACCTTAGTATGGTTAATGAGAAACGTGAGCGCAACAACGAGGAGAATTACCGCCGGAAGCGTAATCATCGTAGCCATCGTCTGCTTAGTGCCGAAAATCTCGACCGTCTGTGCTAAAAACGGAATGGTAGGATACGTCATCGGTTGACCACCGGTAAGATAAGTAATCACATTCTGCAAAAGGTAGCTGACGCCGATTGCCGAAATCATTACACTCATACGCGGTGCCTGACGCAGCGGTAAGTATGCCGCACGTTCGATGCAAAAGCCCAAAAGAATTGTAATGGCAATCACCACCGGTATTGCTACAGGCAGCGGCAGAATTGCAGCAAGCCAAATCAGCATCATACCTGCCACCATGAATACGTCACCGTGCGCAAAGTTAATCAGACGCAAAATGCCGTATACCATTGTATAACCGATTGCGATAAGCGCATATTGCCCACCGACGGAAATACCAGTCAACAAAGTTGTTATCATAGATTGCACCTATATTACCTCCCTTTTAACCAACAACAAAAATTCTTTGTTGTCTCTAAAAAAACGGAAACGCTCCGCCTCTTTAGACACAGCAAAGAATTACATATACGCTTGGCAGGAAAATCCCGCCAAGCGTATAGTGCAAATTCAAAGATTTAAATTAGTTCGCTTTCTGTACTGTTTCGAGCTTCCAAGTACCTGCAGCTGTATCAACTGTCTTGATGTAAGCTGTGTCACGGATAGCGTCACCGATTTCGTCGAATGCGATTTCGCCGGATACGCCGGAGTACTTCACGTTCGGCAGAGCAGCCTTAACAGCAGCCTTATCAGCAGAGCCTGCAGCCTTGATTGCTTCGAGTGCTACATAGTAAGCATCGTAACCCATTGCCGTTACAGCAGAGATTGTATCGTCGCCGCCGTTAGCAGTCTTTGCATCAGCATTTGTGTTGATGTAGTTCTTGATGCCTTCGTCGAATGCAGCGCTACCGCCTTCCTGATAGAAGGTGGAAACAAACAACTGTGTATCTGTGCCCTTAGCAGCCTCGAGAACCTTGTTGTCGTCGAGTGTGTCGGAACCGAGAATCGGAAGACCGATGCCGAGTCTTGCTGCCTGGGAAACAATCTGTGTTGCATAAGCGATGGATACCGGTGTGAAGATTACATCACAGCCTTCAGCCTTCGCTGTGTTTAAGTACTGTGTAAAGTCAGCTGTATTTGTCGGGAAGTCAGCTTTAACAACTTCGCCGCCTGCAGCAGTAAATGTCTGTTCAAAGAATGTGAGCAGACCCTGGTCATACTCATTACCGAGCTCGCCTAACAGATATGCCTTCTTCGCGCCGAATTTTTCCTTTGCAAAGTTTGCAAGAACGGAACCCTGGAACGGATCGAGGAAGCAGATTCTGAAGTAATGCTCGTTACCCTTTGTAACGTTCGGGTTTGTACATGTGATACCCATCGCAGCGAGACCTGCCTGGTTAAATGTATCACTTGCAGCCATAGATACACCGGAACCGTAGGAACCAAGAACGATGGATACGTCCTTGTCAACGAGTGTTGCAGCAGCGGACGGAGCCTTGTCAGTTGTCGAACCGTTGTCGGAGTAAACAACCTCTACCTTGTACTCAACGCCGTCGAGTGTAACGGTCGGTGTTTCAGCATTTGCATACTGCACGCCGAGAAGCTCTTTCTTACCGCCGGAAGCGGAGTCACCTGTGAGCGGCTCGAATACGCCGATACGGATTACGTTTTCGCCGCCTTCGGCAACGTCACCGCTGTTTGTTGCAGGTGTACAACCTACAAACGCTGCACCTAACATTGCAAGTGCGAGAGCTAAAGCCAATAACTTTTTCATGTTTCTTCCCTTTCTTTCTTGTGAAATAAGTTTTGTTTAAGAATTCGCACATTCCGCAAATTCTTAATATGTTAATATTATATCATACGAAATTGGAATAATCAACAAA
Source organism: Clostridia bacterium (assembly GCA_017411585.1). GTDB lineage: Bacteria > Bacillota > Clostridia > UBA1381 > UMGS1253 > RGIG2041. Next base: position 4,882 of record JAFQPV010000379.1, read on the forward strand.
ATCATATATTGCCATATACACAAAATTTGGTGGTTATTTTTAGTAATTATCACAACAAAACCCGTACTTTTTTGTATTTCACAGCTCTTTTTCGAGCAAAACAAGCTCTATTCCGTCAATTCCATTGAACTTGCAAGGCACAATTCCGATTTCAGTATAGCCGAGATTTTTGTACATCGCGCGCGCCCTTGCATTGGTCCGGTTTGTGTCCATGCGCAGATGCCTGCATCCGTTCTCTAAGGCATATTGC
>JAFQPV010000380.1 GCA_017411585.1 Clostridia bacterium
CTTATCTCTTTTTCTATGTTCTCATTCAATTCGTAACCCGAAATATGATTTTGCAATGTTGCCGGCTGTTGTATCCGGCTTTTTTCAACAGGATAACCTGCGATTTGAATTAAATTTGCGTCCCCTGTCGCATCAATCGCCGTTTTCGCTGTAATCGCAAACAATCCATTTTTATCGGTTATGGTCATTATTACATGTTCATCAGTTTCGTCAACAGCCGAGAGCATACTGTTACATATAACCTCCACACCTGCTTCTTCACACATTTCAAATAATACAGCAGTATAAATAAATCTATTCAATAAAATCTGTTCATGCCAGTGTCTTATCGGTTTATATGTAATTTCCGGCATTTTGGCACCACCCAAATGAATAGTGCGTTCAACAGACTCCCAACACGGGCCGTTGATTATTTGTTTTCCCCAAGCAAAAAACAATCCCGGGAAATTAACATTTGCGACAGTCATCGTTCCGCCAAGAACACTGTTTTTTTCGATCAAAATTGTTTTAGCACCTGTTCTTGCTGCAGAAATTGCCGCAAAAACGCCGGCCGTGCCACCACCGATAACAACATCTGCTGCAAGCTCTGTATTTGTTTTAGATATGCATTCCATAATATCGCTCCTCTATATAAGGGATATAAGGTTTAAATGCTAATCTTTTTACATATTAAAAAGTCTTTTTGCATTATTCAACAGTATGTTTTCTTTGTCTCTCTGTTCAAGCATTGCAAATTCTATTCTTCCTCTTTGTGACGCCGCAGAATAGGTATCTGTACCGAACAAAATATGTTCAGAGCCTATTTGCGATACTGCATACTCTATTATCCTGTTTTTAAGACTTGCAAAACCCGATGTGTCTACATAAACATTTTCAAATTTTGCATCTCTCACGGCTTTAATATGATATTCATTTTTCAGATGTGCCATAATAAAGGTTGCGTTTTGATATTGGTTTGCAAAAGGAAGAATATAATCCGCACCCTTTTCAGGATGAATCTGCACAATCGCAGAAAGCTTGTCTGCAAATGAAAAAATCTTATCGCCGTATTCTTCAACAGAATACTTATGGCACACCGGATGAATTTTTATTCCAACACATTTTTCGGATTTAAGCATTCTTTCCGCCTGGATAAATGTATTTTCGTTTCTGGGATCAATAATCACCCATTGATATAAAGCGTCGACCTTGTTTGCCAAGTCGAACATAAACTCGTTTGATGCTTCCGTTCTGCTTGTATCAAGCACCCCATCAAACGGCGAAACAAACACCTTGCCTATATGTGCCGTTTCACTTATTTTCGACAATACATCCCAATATGCAGTATACAAATCCCCCTCTTGCATTATATCAGTCAGGTGATTATGTACTAAACTGTCTTTCGGACCATAATTCAAATGGCAATGTGTATCAATTGCATTTACAAACATGCATTTCATTCCTTTCAATGATTTTCTACAATCTTTATATAAAGACTGTATAAACTAGATTCCAAGCACCAAAGGCTCGTCAGATTGTCAAGCCAAGTGCAACACATTTGTTAATAAACTCAATTGGTGATAAATATCCAAGGCACTTACGAGGTCTGTTGTTGATTAATGAAACAACAGAATCCAATTGTTCTTGTGGTAGATTACGGAAATCTGTACCTCTTGGAAAAAAGAAACGAATTAAACCATTTATGTTTTCGTTACTACCTCTTTGCCAAGGCGAATGAGAATCAGCAAAATAAACCTTTAAATTGTTTTCCGTTTCGATATCTTTAAAACCAAGAAATTCAGTTCCATTATCTAACGTAAGTGTCATAGGTTCTATCTGTTTTGATACTTTAGCAAAAGCAAGAGAAAAGGCTTTGTTGATAACCGGAATGGTTTTATCTTCACACTTGACAGCTACAAGTAAGCGAGAACGCCTGTCTACTGCTGTTACAAGATAACCTTTTCCAACTGAACCATAAATGGTGTCACCTTCAAAATCGCCGAAACGAGAACGATTATCTGCATCAGTTGGTCTATCGTGAATTGAACTGTTAAAGAAACGAGTATATGATTTCTTTTGATTAGAATAAGGCTTAGCCTTTCTTCTAAAGTGTGTCCATGGTTTAATGCCGGGAAATTGACTTGCTCTTACAGCTCGATAGATAGATGAAAACGAGAGTTTTTCTAAATGCTCTTTATTCCATCTTCCTGCAATGATTTCAGGCGACCAATACTGCAGTAATCCTTTGTGAGTAAATTGATACATTTCTTCATTAAGGAGCAAATTGTTTTTTCTGTGGCAGTTTTTTCTGCGACAAATGTTTTTAACATTTGCTCCCCAGGCATGATAATGATTTTTCTTTTTACTCCAATTGCGTTTAAGTTCTCGGCTAATAGTAGAAGGACTTCTGCCCATAATTTCTGCGATTTGTCTATAACTTTTGCCTTTCTTTAATAAATCTTGTAGACAAATTCGCTCATCTAGTGTAAAATGTGTATATGACTTCATATAAACCTCCGTGTTATTGTATTTGTGGTTATTTACATTTTACACTAAGGTAAGTATGAAGTCTATTCTTTTTTAGGTGTTGCACTTGATATTATAATCTGCCCTCCCTTGCCTAAAGGGAGGGGGACCACGCATAGCGTGGTGGAGGGATTCATTCGATGGTCCGTGGGGATGGCACGAACGGGCGATTCGTGAATCGCCCCTACAAAGATGAAAATGGATTTAGCATTGTAGGGTTCGGCGGTTTCCGACGAACCGCAAAGAAAATCAGCATAAAAGGAACAAAAAACTATGCATGCACCAACCATTGAAAAATTAATTGAACAGTTTGAAAAATTGCCGGGCATCGGCAGAAAAAGTGCAGAGCGCATTGCGTTTCATGTACTGCAGATGCCGAAAAAATACGCAGATGATATGTGCGAAGCGATTGCCGAAGCGAAGGAAAAGGTCGTGTTTTGCGACTGCTGTCAGAATCTGACGGACCGTTCGCCGTGCACTATTTGTGCAGACGATGCGCGCGATGCAAGCGTGATTTGCGTGGTGGAAACACCAAAGGATGTTGCGGCAATGGAAAAAATGCGCGAATACAAGGGGCTCTACCACGTGCTCCACGGTGCACTTTCGCCGATGGACGGCATTGGTCCTGATGAATTGAAAATTGCGCCGCTTTTAAAGCGCCTTTCGGACGATACGGTGCGTGAGGTCATTATGGCAACCAACCCGACCGTGCAAGGCGAGGCGACGGCAATGTATCTTTGCAAGCTGTTAAAGCCGCTCGGCGTGAAGGTGACACGCATTGCGCACGGTATTCCGGTCGGCGGCGATTTGGAATATGCAGATGAGGTTACGCTCCTACGTGCTATGGAAGGCAGACGCGAAATGTGAGGAAGCTTATGAAGAAATGGAAATACTATAGACTTTGCGTGCTTGGGCTCGTTGTGCTTGCTGCCGTACTGCTTGTGCATCTGAGCGTGCTTGCAGCAGATGTGTTTGGCATCTTTCAAAAGAGCGGACCGTACACAATCGGGCTTTCGCAGGCGGATGCAAATGCTAAACGCGTTAGTGTAATATTAAAAGAAGCAAATGTTATCAAAAGTCCGTTCCTGTTTCGCACAGTGGCGAAGCTGAAGGGCGTGGATGACCGTTTTTATGCCGCAACGTTTACGTTTGATACGGGGGATGGCTACAATGCAATCATCAACACACTGACTTATGACAGCGGCTACCGCACAACGGACATTACCGTGCCGGAGGGCTCGACCGTCAAAGACATTCGCGCTATTGTCGTTTCGACGGGATATGTCACAGAAGAAGAATTTGATGTTGCGCTTGCGCAAGTATATGACTATCCGTTTTTAGAAGGCATCGAACGTGAAAACAAGCTGGAGGGATATCTTTTTCCGGACACCTACAACATCGCAAACACGATGGAGGCAAGCGAGATTCTTTCGCTGATGCTTGACCGATTTGCGCAGGTATATACAGACGAATACCGCGCGCGTGCCGAGGCACTCGGCTATACGGATGATGAAATTTTAACGCTTGCATCCCTGATTGAGGGGGAGGCGGGCAGTCAAAACGACCGCACGAGGGTTTCGGCGGTATTTCATAACCGTTTAGACCGACCGAGTGAATTTTTATACCTGCAGTCGTGCGCGTCCGTGCAGTATATTTTAGGGGAAAAGAAACCGATTTTGTCCATTGCGGATACACAGATTGATTCGCCGTACAATACGTACCGATATACCGGTCTGCCGATTGGCCCGATTTGCAATCCGGGTAAGGCGGCAATTGAGGCGGCGCTCTATCCTGCCGAGACCGATGATTTGTATTTCCAGTCGGATGCAGAGGGTAAGATTTACTATGCAAAAACTCTGGAGGAGCACGAGAAATTAAAATCAGAAATTCAAGGTGATTGATTATGCCGTTTGAAGAGCAGATTACGCATAATTATATAATTGATTATATCCGCGACACGCTTAAAAAGAGCGAGGGGATTTTGGCAGAGCTGGAAGCCTACGCGCATAAAAACGGCGTGCCGATTGTGCAAAAGGAGGTTGCCTCCTTTTTGGAAACCGTATGCCGGATGCGAAAGCCGATGCGCGTGCTGGAAATCGGCACGGCAATCGGATATTCGGCAATTTTAATGCTTTCCAATATGCCGGAAGGCGCAAGCATTGTCAGCATCGAACGCGATGAAACAATGGCAAGGCTTGCAAGAGAAAATATCGAACGCGCCGGCTTGACGGATAGAATTACGGTCGTAGAAGCGGATGCGGAGGCATATTTAAAAGAGTTAGACGGCGAATTTGATATGATTTTTATGGATGCGGCAAAATCGCACTACATATACTTTTTGCCGGAGTGCATCCGTCTGTTAAAGTCGGGCGGTGTGCTGGTTAGTGACAATATTTTATACGGTGGCATGGTGGCAAACCGTGCGCTGCTGATTCGAAGAAAAATTACGATTGTGAAGCGCCTTAAAAAATACATTGCGGCGCTTTGCGAAGCACCGGAACTGAAGACAAGTCTTTTGTCGATTGGTGACGGTGTATCGCTTTCCTATAAACTGTAAAAGGTGATATGAATGCAAAAACCTGAACTGCTCGCACCGGCGGGCGATTTGGAAAAATTGAAAATGGCGGTTTTGTACGGCGCAGATGCCGTATACATCGGCGGTGAAAGCTTCGGCTTGCGTGTGGCATCCAAAAACTTTGACCGCGCGCAGATGGAGGAAGGTATCCGTTTTGCGCACGAGCGCGGCGTTAAGGTGTATGTTACGGTGAACATTATCCCGCATAACACGCAGCTAAACGGCTTTCCGGAATATTTGGATATGCTCTGCGAAATCGGTGCTGATGCCGTAATTGTGGCGGATTTAGGCTTGTTTTCGATGGTGCGCGCGCTGCATCCGGAAATGAGCGTGCACGTGTCGACGCAGGCAAACAACGTTAACTACGAAACCGTGCGTATGTGGCACAAGCTCGGCGCAGAACGTGTTGTGCTGGCGCGAGAGCTTTCGTTTACGGAAATTGCCGAAATTCGCGAAAAGACTGACCCGAGCCTGGAGCTTGAGGCGTTTGTGCACGGCGCGATGTGCATATCCTATTCCGGCAGATGCCTTTTAAGTAACTATCTAACCAAGCGCGATGCAAACTTAGGTGCGTGTGCACAGCCGTGCCGCTGGAAATATGCACTTGTAGAGGAAAAGCGCCCGGGTGAGTATATGGAAATTTCCGAGCACGAAAACGGCACCTTCATATTTAACTCCAAGGATTTGAATATGATTGCACACATTCCGGAATTGGTGAAAAGCGGCATTACAAGCTTTAAAATCGAGGGTAGAGTGAAGAGCGAATATTATGTAGCAACGGTGGTAAATGCATACCGCCGCGAGATTGACCGCTACTTTGCCGACCCGGACAACTATGTGTTTGATGAAGGTGCACTTGAGGAAGTGTTAAAGGTCAGTCACCGTCCGTATTGCACCGGCTTTTACTTTGGCAAAACAGATGAAAATTCGCAGGTGTATGAAAATAGCTCATACATCCGCGATTACGATATTGTCGGCTTTATTTTGGATTATGATGAAAAGACCGGCATTGCAACCGTAGCACAGCGTAACAAATTCTCCGTTGGCGATACGGTGGAGATTATGCAGCCGGGAAAACCCTATTTTGCGCAGAAGGTAGAATGGATGAAAAACGAAGCGGGCGAGGAGATTGACTGTGTGCCGCATGCTGAAATGATATTTACAATGCACTTAGACAAGCCTGCCTGCAAAAATGCAATGATTCGCAAAGGCGAGCTTGTTTCGGGAAAATAAAAAGGGAGAGAAGAGAAAATGAAAAAAGTATTGTGTGTAGTTTTAGCAGTTGTAATGCTACTGCCGTGCATGTTGACAGCGAATGCGCAGGAGGATGGCTTTACATGCTATTGGGGCTTTGAGAATCAGGAGGAGGATTATAACAGCTTGGGCGGTCTTGAAGTCAGATTCGATGGCTATGCGGGCGCGACCGGTTATTATGCAGTTCTCTACAAAGACGGTCAGGCAAAAGAGCAGGAATATATCGAGGCAGAGATGCTTTTTGGGGATTTCTATGCGGTGGATATGAGTGATTATATTATTGAATTCGGCAGCGGGACTTATACCTGCGCCGTTGCGGCAGTGGAGATTGATTATGACGCAGATGTTTTTGAGCCGAAGCTGCTTGCGAAAACACCGATGTCTAATCCGTATGTATATACAGAGCCGAGCGTAACGCTTGCGCCTGCGCAAAATGTTGTGTATGACGGAAGCAGAATTACATTTACCCACGAAGCGAACAACATAGCGCTGACCTATCATATGCAATGCATTGTTGAATATGGGGATTATCGCACATTCTGTTTTTACGAAAGCAGTGACTTTATACCGGAAATGACAGAGGAAAGAGCGGGTTGGATGTGGGAGCACTATAATGAGGCGCTTGCTTTCGACCGGGAATACTCCCCTGAATTACTGGAACGCGGCGAGCCGAAATTGCTTGTTGTCATTTACGCGAAGGCGTGGGATATTAATCAGGCGCAGCAGTCCCCGAAAACCTATTTTTATCCGAACGGGGAAAAGCCGACCTACACAGAGCCGTACGCAGTGCCGGTCTGGACAAAGTCGAAAAATGCAATGCTTTCCTTTGAAGGCGAGCAAACAGAGATAGAGGCTTATAATATTTATGATAATAACTATTTCAAGCTTCGTGACCTTGCACTGAAATTGACCGAGATGGGCGTACCGGTAGAAGTAACTTGGGACGAAGAAAAGCAGGCAATCAATCTGCTTACCGGCGTGGAGTATACAAGTGTCGGCGGTGAGCTTAAAGCGGCAGACAATACAGGCAGAGAAGCTGTTCCGTGCAAGTCAAGAATTTATCTGGACGGTAGCAAGATTGATTTGAAGGCGTATACAATCAACGGCAACAACTTCTTTAAGCTCAGAGACCTGTGTGCTGTTTTAAATGTAAAGGTCGGCTGGGACGAAGAAAAGCAACTAATTATTTTAAATAAATAAATTCAGCGGATATAAAAAAGGTAGTGTGCATCATGAACCGACCCCCAAAAGTTAGACCAAAAATCTAATTACTGGGAGGTCGGTTTTTTGTGGCAAAATATACTTTTGAGTTTAAGAAAAAAGTTGTGCAAGAATATTTGAAGGGTAAAGGAGGATATGCATATATTGCAAAA
>JAFQPV010000381.1 GCA_017411585.1 Clostridia bacterium
GATTGTGCGAGCCCGGATCCTTGCCGAAATCGACAATCTTTTCCGTAATCGTGGTTTCGCCCATTTCTAAAAGCATACCATAAGAAGGGAAGGTCCTTCTGCAAATCAGTTCGTATGCCCAATCCGCATCGCCAAACTCCGTGAGCAGATGGAACACGGTGCGCAGTCCGAGCATACCGAACTCCCAGGTCTTATCTTTGACAATCAGAAGTCGCTTGAGCACTGCATAGGCGCGCTCTTTTTCTGCCGGCTCGAAGATGCCGTAGTACATAAATACTGCCTGTGCGGTAATCGTGGCGCAATTTGCGGTCATCGTATTTAAGTTAATTAAATGCTTGCGGATGGCTGCCTTAAACGCATCGCCGAGTGCTTTGGCAAAGGCGGCGTGATGCTTTAAGCCTACGGCGTTAAACATTTTTTCGCCGCGGGTGCACATTTCGTAGACAGAGGCGGAGTCGGTATATTCCACCGGCGTTTTGTAGCCGCCGCCACCCCATTCGCCGCCGGTCGGTACCCAGTCGCCGAGGCCGAGGTTTACAAGGCCGCGTTCGTCGCGCTTGCGGGATACATATTCTAGATAGCGCAGCATTGCACTTGCATTTTCCTTTATCATTTCGGTTTCGCCGCGATAGAGGTAGGCAAACCACGGCAGGTTAAACAGCACGGCATCCCAGGTCGGACCGCTGCCCCAGTCATAGCCCCAGCCCTGATGGCCGGTGGTCGGCACGATGCCCGGCAGCATACCGTTCTCGCGCTGTGCCGCGCGGATGTTATGCAGCCACTCGCGCCAGCTCTTTTCCGGCGCAATCGTTAAAATCATATGCTCTGCCGACATCGAAGCGTCGCCCGTCCAGCCATTCTTTTCGCGGTGCGGACAGTCTGTCGGGAAGTAGTAAAAGTTCGACAAATCCGAGCGGTGCGCCATCTCATAAAGCGCATTTGCATCCGCATCCGAGCAGGAAAAGCCGCCGCGCGTTTCCAAATCGGAATGTGCGACAAGGTAGGTTAATAAATCCTCGGTTGCCTGCTCCTCGGTGATGCCTGTCACATAGATATAGCGGTAGCCGTGGTAGGTAAACGGCGGCTCGAAGATTTCTTCGCCGTCGCCTTTGCAGATATAGACATCTCTTTGGCTGTAGCCGACGAAGGTGAAGTATTCCAAGTTGTTGGTATCCACCTTGCCGTCGGTCATCCATTCTGCGCATTGCAAAGAGATTTTCTGCCCCGGCGTACCCTTGATTTTCAAGCGGAAGATACCGGCATCGTTTAAGCCGAAATCGTAGATATAGCCGCCGGTGATTGCAGGCGGTGCTTCCTCCGCCTTGCCCCATTCCCGCTCAAACTTATCCCTGCGCGCATCCGGCCGAACCGGCATCATTTCGCCCTTACGCACGGATATCGGCTTTCTTTCCTCGACGATGCGCACAGGCTCTGCCTCGCACAGTTTTGCGAAGCCGCGCGGCTGCTCGGCGGTGAGCGGTGCGTGCCAATGGCTGTCATCAAAGCCCTTTTCAAATCTGCCTTCTTCTATTCTGCGCGCGTCGCAAAATGCGCCGGTGCGGTAGTTGTCAAAATAAATTTCCGATGCGGTGCACTTAAATTCGGTTGCATCGAAGGAAACAAGCTTGTCGCCGTCCTCTGCTTCGAAGGAGAGGGCAAGCTTCGGGGAGGCGGCATACGGTGCGGTGTAAAAGTCCCAGAGAAACTCCATTGGGTGTTGGTGCCCGTTGCCGAGAATGATGCCGATGACATTTTCGCCTGCCTCTAAATACGGCAAAAGGTCATAGCTGTCGTAGTAAATATAATCGTCCGGGTTGGATACATACGGCGCAATCAGACCCTTGGTGATTTTTTTGCCGTTTACATACAAATCATAAAAGCCGAGACCGCAGATTAAAATTTCCGCGCGTGTCGGTTTGCTTTGGAGTGTAAAGCTTTTGCGAAACACCGGTGCGCTCACATGCTTTTGGCGGGTGCACTTTTCATATGTTTCGCAGACAAAGTTTCTCGAAAATTCCATAGAAAAAACCTCCTATTTAAGCTAATTTTATTATACACAATAAAAAGACAAAAGAAAAGAGCATTTTTGCGCAATTTCAGGGCGTATTTTGTCATCTTTTTTAAGAAGGTTTATTTTTTCCAACACAGTTCTTTATTTTCTCCATTTGCAAATTTTTGCATATGTGTTATAGTCGCATTAAGAGGTGATTTAAATGAGTAAGCCCATCCGTTTTTCGGAAACGGTCATTTTGGAAATCAGCTTAAAGCCGTTTAAGCAGACGGACGATGCGTATATTGAGCAGGTTTGCGAAAACTTTCTTATGCAGTATCGCCCGATTTTGAAGCACGCCAAAACCGTCGGCGTGATGTTCTGGACATCGGACGGCTCGCAGATTTTAGACTATAAAGGCGATCTGGACGATACATTTGAGTGGTGCCGCTATATCGGCATTGCGCAGCGTATGCAGCCTGCGGATGATACGGAGGACCCGAACCGGCACAACCTGCACCGCTGGCACTATGATTATATGGAAAATCCGCCGGTGATGACCTATGATGTGCTAAAGCGCATTACAGATACGATCCGCAAGGTTTGTGCAAGACTGTATCCGGGCAAGAAGGTCTTTATCGGTGAAACCTTTGATCCGGGCCCGGAGTTTGCGGTTTCGACCTTTAAGTATCAGCGCCACCCGGAAATTCTTGCCGGTGAAAGCATGGGTAAGGCGAGTATGGTATTTTGCTATTCTACCCTGCACGCCGATGATACCGCCTATGCTGCCTTCCCGGACGGCATCGAAGAGGGGACACCGTTTGCAACCTTTTTAGGCGCGCAGTCGAATGCGTATCTGTCGGATTTGGGTTTTGACTTTTTGTGGCTTTCCAACGGCATGGGCTTCGGCATGGAAAGCTGGCGCACGGAGGGTGCGGTATTTGATGGCTACGGGTTCCATACAGAAAAGCTGCAGATGGTTAAGGATAAAATCCGTGAGTTCTGGAGTCTTTTGAAGGAAGCCATGCCGGACCACCCGATTTTGGTGCGCGGCACGAATCTGGTTTGCGGCATTGACTATGCAACGGACGGCACGCCGATTGACGCGCTCTACAGCGAGGAATATGACATTGTTGCACCGCCGAACTCGCCGTGGGCATCCATTGACGGTGACTTTGGCTTGGAGCTTGCCGGCTATATGTCGCGCATTGCGCACCTGCCGCAAAAGGGGTATATGTTCCGCTATTATGTACACGATCCGTGGTGGATTAACTCCCCGTGGTACGACCGCTACGAGGGGCAGCCGCACGATATTTATCTGCCGATGTCCATCGGCCGCATTGATGAAAACGGCAAGGTCGATATTCCGAATTACTTTAGTTTGCTTTCGATTGACAACTCCTTCGGCGATTTGCCGGACAGCTGTGCAAACGAGCCGATTCCGCACTACTTAAAGGCATACAAGGATGCGCCGGATGCACCGTCGCCGGTGGTTTGGGTATATCCGTTTGACGAGTATATGAACGCAAAGGACGAAGCGAGCCTCAAGGCAATGTTTGCGCAGGATTGGTTTATCCGCGATGCAGTCAATGAGGGCTTACCGCTTTCTAGCGTGGTTTCGACAAAGAACTTTGCAAAAACTGTAGGGCAGGGCATTTATGATGCGAGCGTGCTCGTAACGCCGGTGCCGGCGGCAGACAGCGCATTTGAAGCTTTGATTTTAGACTACATTGCCAAGGGCGGCAAGGTGGTTTTCTACGGCAGCGTAACGCGCGCAAGCAAGCGCTTTCAAAAGCTTATCGGTGTAAAGCTCGGCGAGGCTGCAGAGGGTGAGTTTACGGTAGACCTGCCGCAAATCGACAGCTTTATGGATAAAAACAGTCCGGCGGTGATTCGCCATGAGGCGCTTTTAAGCGACGGTGGCATCGACACCTTTGCAACCGGTGAAGCGGAGGTGCTGGCAAGCGCAGAGCAGGACGGCGTAAAGCGCGCAATTATGACCTGTGGCAAGGGCTTTGTATGGCTGCGCACGATTGTATCGTGCTACTATACACGAGAAATGAAGATGCCGAAAAAGGAAGACGGCAACAAGTATCTGATTGCGGAAACCCTAATGCGCCGTGCGCTTGAAAAGTTCGGTATGCACATTTCGTTTGAAAAGCCGTATGCCGGTATGAAAACGCCGGTGGTGATGTGCGCAAGAAGAGAAAACGGCTATTTCTTCTCGACCTATATGCCGGACACGGCAACCGCACTGAAAATGAAATTTCCGCTCGGTGCACCGCTGGTGCTCGGCTATGAGACTGTTTTAGAGGAAGGCAAGAGCGTATACCGCCTGCCACGCGCCGCGCATTTAGAGTGCCGCGTATTTGTCGAGCAGGAGAGCGGACATGTGTACAGCCGCGAGCTGACACCGGCAAGCTACCAGTACCGCCGCCGCATCGGCGTGGGCGGTCTTAAAAATGCAACGGTACGCTTCTTTGCGGAAACCGAGTGTATGGACAAGGCGGTTGTGAACTTAAACTATACGAAGAACTGGTATTTAGAGGATGAAAGCCTCGACAGTGAAATTATCACCGATGAAAACGGTACTTATTTAGAGGTGCGCAATGTTACCGGTGAGCTGACGCTGTATATGCCGTTTATCAGATAATGAAAAGCACCTTTGGCGTTATGCCAAGGGTGCTTTTTTTCTGTATTCGGACGGGCTGATGCCGTGCTGCTGCTTAAAAACTCTGGAAAAGTATGCATAATCCGGAAAACCGCAGCTTTGCGCGATTTCGCTGAGCGTCAGCTTTGTGTAAAACAGCTGCGTGACAGCCTGCGAAATGCGGAAGTTTAGAATATAACGGTGCAGGGAAAGCCCGGTCTGTTTTACGAAAAGGCGATTGATGTAGTTGGGGTGATAGCCGAATTTGTTGCCGATGGCGGCGTTGTTTAATGCACGCGCGTAGTTTTCGGCGATGTAGTCAATAATTGCATCAACCAGGTTTTCGCTTTGCTGCGGGGCAGCTTGCAAAAGCAGAATTTCCGAAATGACCGCGATTAAAAGTCCTGCACAAATGCGGTCGGCATAGAGCTTTTGCTTTTCAAACACTTCGCAAATTTCGCGCAGCTTTGGATAAAGATTGTCCGCCTCGTGGAGAAGAATCGGCTTTTCTAATGCGGGGGCATCCTCGAAAGGCTGTTCAATGCCGAGCGGCTTTCGAATCTGGTTTTCGAACATCGGGTGCAGCAGGCGTGTGTTGGTATTTTCGTCAAAGCGGTAGTCGAAATTGATACCGATGATCTTTGCCGGTGCTTTCGACAGCTTATAGAGGGTGCCGCGCGGCAACAAAAGCACGCTGCCGGGATGCGCGGTATATGTTGTATGATTTACTGCAATATCGCAGCTGCCTTCCAAGATATAGAACAAACGGTTGTCGGCGGTGCAGGCAGTTTTCTTTATAAATTCCGCATCGCTGAAGCTGTGCGCAAGGCGGATATAAGGCTGAATTTCGCGTACAAGCATGGCTGCCTCCAAAAAAGTTTATTTTCTCCAAATAAAAGTTTACTTTGTATATAGATTATAGCAATTTATAAGTATAAAATCAATAGTGTAAGGTTTATTTTCGAAAAATGCAAACGGAGGTATTTACAATGATTGAAAGAAAAAAGAAGTTAACGGCGCGCGTGGGTGTGTTCGCTGTAGCACACGCAACGTACTGGGACCAGTTTGAAGGCCTTTTGGACAATATCATGGGCTATCATAAGGACTTTTGCGAAAAAACAGAAGGCTTCGGTGTTGAAGTCATTGACTTCGGCATGGTCGACTCGAGCGAAAAGGCATATGCTGCAGCAGATGCGATTTTAGCGGCGGATGTGGATGTGGTGTTCTGCAATATGGTTACCTATGCAACCTCGTCTGTATTTGCGCCGATTGTGCGCGCGGTGAATAAGCCGATGGTGCTCGTTGCGCTGCAGCCGAGAGAGGCAATGGATTACACAAAGGCAAGCACCTTTATGCAGCTTGAAAATGATAATATCTGCTCCGTACCGGAGTTTACGGGCGTAGCGATTCGCATGGGCAAGCAGGTAAACGATGTGATTATCGGCACACTGTATAACGATGCCGAGGCAGATAATGAAGTAGAAGAGTGGTGCTCGATTGCAAAGGTACTGCGCTCTTTAAAGGGTGCGCGCATCGGTCTGATGGGGCATGTACTCGAGGCAATGTACGATATGCACGCAGACCCGACGGCGGTTTCTGCCGCTTTTGGCGTACATGTACCGCTTTTAGAGATTGACGATGTTGTTGAGCTGTATAACACCGTAACCGAAGAAGAAATCGCGGAAAAGACCGATTTGATTCGCGCAGAATTCGATATGCCGGACCCGAAGAGCGACCCGGTAACCATGAAGCTGACCGATGCGGATTTGTATCAGGCGGCAAAGAGCGCGGTTGCACTCGACAAGTTTGTGGAAAAGTACAACTTAACCGGTCTGGCATATTATTATGAGGGCATGGAGGACAGTGTACAAAGAAAGGTTGCAACGACCTTTATCGTCGGCAACTCCATCTTAAATGCACAGGGCATTCCGATGTGCGGCGAGTTTGACTTAAAGACCTGCATTGCAATGCTGATTATGGACCGCCTCGACATCGGCGGCAGCTTTGCAGAATTCCATCCGTTTGACTTTAAGGAAGATTTTATCTTGGTTGGCCACGACGGACCGCACCATTTGCGCATTGCAAACGGCAAGCCGGTATTGCGCAGCTTAACGAAGTATCACGGCAAGCCGGGCTCGGGCGCATCGGTTGAATTCAAGCTCAAGGAAGGCCCGATTACGATGCTCGGCATCACACAAACCTATGACGGCAAGTTCAAGTTTGTCATCGGCGAGGGCGAATCCAAGGCAGGCCCGATTCCGCCGACGGGTAACACCAACACGCGCGGCTTCTTTGAGCCGACAACCAAGGAATTTATCAAGCGTTGGGTTATGGAAGGCCCGACACATCACTATGCGC
>JAFQPV010000382.1 GCA_017411585.1 Clostridia bacterium
AAAACCGTAATCAACCACGGAATAAAAAAGGTTGATAGAAAGGAGAAAGGTATATTGTAATGACTGTTAGATGAGTCATTTACATTATACCAGAATGAAAAATGATGCGAATTGGTCACGGATATGATGTGCACCGCTTAACAGAGGGTAGAGACCTCATTTTAGGCGGCGTAAACATTCCGTATGAAAAAGGACTTTTGGGGCATTCGGATGCAGACGTATGTGTGCATGCGCTGATGGATGCTATTTTAGGTGCCGCGGCGCTCGGTGACATCGGTCAGCATTTTCCGGATACGGACGAACGCTACAAAGGTGCTGACAGCTTAGAGTTGTTACGCGAGGTATGCATTATGATTGAAGACCTCGGCTACACCCTCGGCAATGCAGACATTACCATCATTGCACAAAAGCCGAAGCTGGCACCGTTTATCGCACAGATGCGCGAAAACATCGCTGACGTCTGCGGTGTGGATATCCACGACATTAATGTAAAAGCCACAACAACCGAACATCTCGGCTTTGAAGGTCGGGGAGAGGGCATCAGCACACACGCAGTAGCTCTGTTATATACCACGGAGCTGCCGATAGAAGATTAATTGCATAATAAAAAGGACTTCATATGAAGTCCTTTTTATTATGCAAATCTCAAAGACGACACACCTTCGCAAGTAGAAAGCGCAATCATCACTTCACCGATTTCTTTGCCCATCGGCAATACCACATTTAAGTTCATCGCTATAAAGTTATCATCGTCGGTCACTGTTTTAATCTGCTTAACGGAAACATTCATTTCCGTTAAAAGCGTCAGCACATTTTTCATAGCCACTTTGTCTTCTAATGTAAACTTAATTGAAAACTGGTTGCCATGCAAATGCAATTTGCTCGATACGCTGCGCAGTGCTATCATCGCAAAGAGAAGCAAAAGCACAACTACGCCGGCTACGATATAGCAGCCTGCACCGATGGCAATACCGATACATGCCGTTGTCCAAATGCCCGCCGCCGTTGTAATACCGCGAATTCGGTTACCGTCAATCAAAATACTGCCGGCACCAAGAAAACCGATACCACTGATAATCTGCGCGCCCATACGCAAAAGCTCTGACGGAATACCGAAACGCAATACCGCCAACTCACTGACCACCATAATGGTCGCCGAGCCAAGACACACAATAATGTGTGTTCGAAGTCCCGCATCATGGTTGGTGCCCGCTCTCTCCCAGCCGATGAGTCCGCCAAGCAGCACCGCCATCACCAGTCTAAGACAAATTTCGCCGAGCATACTCATCTCAGCAATTAACATTGTGTTCAATTCATTCGCTCCTTTATGTAGTATTCTTTTCTAATATTATACTATGGAAGTCAATCTTTTTCAATGTCAAAATATCTAGTTCATTTATCCAAATGAAAAAGCTCTTTAATTTCCTCTAAACGGCGCATCGCTTCATCATAACCAAAATGATAGATACGGTCGATTTTCTCCAAGTCTTTTTCGAGCGAATCAATCTGTACGTCTGCCGTCGGACGCAAAAGCACGGCTCGGCCTTCGCGCTCGAGCTGCTCACAATAGGCAACCGTTTCGTTATAAGTATTATGCCTGGTCAAAAGCCGATCAGCAAACTGCGGATACTTCTTTTTGAAATACCGATACGCAAACACATTCGCCTTTGACAGTTTCTTTTTATATTCCTTTGGGCGGGTCAATACGATTAAAAGCTTTTCATGTCCGTCCGCCATCGCCTTTTTGACGGGAATCGGATCACAAATACCGCCATCGTAATAAATCTCGCCGTCAATTTCGCACGGCGGAAATACAAACGGAATGGCACATGTTGCGACAAGCATCGTAAAATCACCGTTCATTTTTTTACCGTCCAAATATGCACTTTCACCCGTACGCAAATTCGTTACCCCGACACGCACGGTCTGATTACTTTTATTATATGTCTCCCAATCAAAAGGGTAAATATCGCGCGGCATGATCTCGTACGCAAACTTTACTCCAAACAAGCTTCTGTCGGAGATATAATTGCACAAGCCGATGTAACGCTTGTCGTGGCGCAAATTCATCAGCACATTGTAGTTACGCTCTTTTTGTTTGGACACATAGGAAACACCGTCTGTTATACCGGCAGATACGCCAATTAAATACGGAAATTCCACGCCGGCATCCAAAAGCGCATCCATCACGCCTGCAGAAAATATCGGGCGGAAGGTGCCGCCCTCCAACACAAGCGCAGGCATTATAAAAGCGCCTTTCTAAGCTCTGCGCCGCTCTTCGGTGAAAGATATGCCGGCGCAATATCAAACACGGTCTTACAACCGCTTGCGCCTTCTGTACCAAGGCGATATGCCGCACGTGCATATGCCACAATAACAGACGCCGTAAACTCCGGATTGGAATCCAGCTTTAAGCTGTACTCAATCACGTGATTGTGCTCTAAATTTGCACCGGTCTTACCTGTACGAATCACAAAGCCGCCGTGCGGAATACCGCTGTGATCGCGCATTAGCTCCTCTTTGGAGATAAAATGTACCGTTGTGTCGTAATCTGCAAAATAATTCGGCATCGTTTTGATTTCATTTTCTATTCTCGCCTTGTCTGCGCCTTCCTCGGCCACAACAAAGCACTCTCGCAGATGCTTTTCTCTCGTCGAAAGCGCCGGATTCGCACCACTGCGCACTGCTTCAAGCGCAGCATCTACCGGGATGGTATACTGCTTTGCATCCAAAACACCTTCAATACGGCGAATTGCATCCGAATGCCCCTGGCTGACGCCCTTGCCCCAGAAAGTATAGTCATTACCGTCCGGCAAAGCCGCGCCGGCATACAGACGGTTTAACGAAAACATACCCGGATCCCAGCCGACAGAAATAATGCCGACCTTGCCCGATGCCTTCGCCGCTGCATCCACCGCTTCAAAATGCTCCGGAATCTTTGCATGCGTATCAAAGCTGTCCACCACGTGAAAAAGCTTTGCAAGCGCCGGTGTTTGTACCGGCAAATCCGTTGCGCTGCCGCCGCATAGAATCATAACATCAATTCTATCCTGCATCTCAAGCGCCGCATCTACGTGCAGTACCTGCACCCCCGGCGTTAAAAT
Source organism: Clostridia bacterium (assembly GCA_017411585.1). GTDB lineage: Bacteria > Bacillota > Clostridia > UBA1381 > UMGS1253 > RGIG2041. Next base: position 3,105 of record JAFQPV010000382.1, read on the forward strand.
TTTCACTGTTTCCGGCGCGCGGCGCGTAAATACCGCCACCAATTCCATATCCGCATTCTGACGAAGCGCACATTCTACGCCGCGTCCAAGGTTGCCATAACCATAAATACCGATTCTGATTGCCATTTTTATCTTCTCCTTTACTTTCTGAGTTTTCCTGCAAGCTCTGCATCCGGCGTGACATACACAGTGTTATACACATCGTAAATCACCATGCCCGCCTTTGCGCCGGACGGTTTTTTCACATTTTTAATCTGCGTGTAGTCCACAGGCACCTGCGCCGAATGCTTTGCACTCGAATAGGTTGCCGCAATAATTGCTGCTTCACGAAGTGTACGCTCCGGCACATCCTTATCAAGTCCCAGTTTAATTACCGTGTGCGATCCGGGAAAGTTTTTCGTGTGAAACCACAAATCCGCATTATTTGCAAAACGAAGCGTTAAATAATCGTTTTGCACATTATTTTTACCGCAATAAATGTCAAAGCCGTCACTGCTGACAAAATGAAGCGGGTCAGACATTTTTTGCACTTCCGCCTTGCCTTTTTTCTTTTGCACCCGCATAATGTAGCCATACTGTACCAATTCCGCACGGATTTCATTTAAATCCGCCTCATTTGTTGCCATATGACAGTTTTGCTCCACACTTTCTAAATACGCAAGCTCATCGCGCGCAATTGCAAGCTGCTTATTTGCTTCGATCAATGCTGTTTTCGCTTTGTTGTACTTTTTATAATACTTCTGCGCATTCTTTTGCGGTGTCAGTGCCGAATCAAGCGTGATAACCACTTCCGGCATATCCGTCTCATAATAGTTGAGCACACGCGCCTGCTTGTCACCATTTTTAATTTGATACAAATTGGCTGTAATCAAATCGCCGTAAAGTTTGTATTTATCCATATTCTGCGCATCAGCAACCGTTTTTTCCAAAAGCACAATCTTTTTTGCGCAACGGCTGATGTTATTCGTAATGATTTTTAAAATTGTCGCACTCTTTTGCTTTTGCCGCTCTGCGCTATCGCGAATATAATAATACCCGTCAATGACCTCACTCATCGATGCCATAGATTGCACATCTGCCGCACCGCCGTATTGCTTTATGGGCAGGGCACAAAACTCAATCGGTTTTTTTGTTCCATCCGAAATCAAGCACGGCGAAAAATCATCCTCGCGCACAAGCGCAAACACATCCGTCAAACGATTACAGAGTCTCTTTTTCAGCGCATCTGTCAAATCGCTTGTTTTATAGTCTACACAGTCAAACACATTATAGCAAATCTCGCGTGCCACAAGCGGGCTGATGCCCTCAAACGCATTCAAAATCAGCTTATCAACCGTTTTTTCCTCGCTTGTTTCAATTGCCGCCAAAATTTCCGTTTCCGATGCCGTAATCGGACTTAACTTTTCCTGTGGCGGTGGCCCCTCATAGCGCATACCCGGCAAAATCTGACGCACTGCGCTGACCGTAAAATCAATATGCTTAATCGCATCCAAAATCTTTGAATTGTCATCGGTTAAAATTATATTCGAGTGGCGCCCCATAATTTCTATAATAAGATGCTTTACGGTTAAATCGCCAAGCTCGGTATACGATTCAATCTGAAAATCGATTACACGCTCAAACCCTTGCTGCACTACCGCAATTACGCGCCCGCCGGACAAATGCTTTCGAAGTAGCATACAAAACATCGGTGCACTTTTTGGATTTTCCTTCGTATGCGCAGTAAAATGTGCACGCGGATTTGCCGAGCTTGCCGACAAAAGCACTCTTACATTTTCTGTTTTTGTACGCATAACAATTGCTAACTCATCGCGCTCCGGCTGATAGACCTGGTTAACCTTTGCATCGGTTAGTTTTTCGGAAAATTCCTTGCAAACTGCACGTACTGCAATCGCATCAAATGCCATATATGCCACCTCCTATTACAATCAAATAAATAAATTAAATTATACTGCTTTTTCCTTTAATTGTCAAGGAAAAGGGATTCTGTCTGTAGACAGAATCCCCATATGTTTTACATTTTAGTCCTGAAGCATCATCATACATTCTGTGTCACGACGACCCTTGATAGCCTCATGACCGTAGTCCGGATAAATAATCATATCCTTTTCGCAAGTCATATGATTGTATGCCGCAAACTGCGTCGACGGCGGACAAACATTGTCCATAAGACCGGTAAACACCGTTGTCTTTGCCTTGATTCTCGAAGCAAGGTTTGCAATATCAATATAACCTAAACGCATAAAGATTTCATCCTCACGCGCATGCGTCGGGTCGCAATGACGGAAATATGTGCGAAGCTCTTCGTACGCGCGCACATCCAAATCCATATCCCATACGCGCTTATAGTCACATAAAAACGGATACGTTGCATAAGCTCTCTTTAAGTTCGGATACAGTGCCGCACACGCAAGTGTGAGCGCGCCACCCTGGCTACCGCCCTGCGCCGTGATATGGTTTTCATCCACATACTCCGTTTCCGCTGCCACTCTTGCAAGCTGCGCCGTGTCTAAAAACACATCGCGGAACAGCAGCTTCTGCGGATCCTCATTTTCTACGCCGCGAATAAACAGTCCATGATAGGTACCGCCACCGTAGCCACCGACATCTTCACTTGCACCGCCGCCCTGACCACGCGCATCCATTGCAAACACGGCATAACCCATTGCGGCGTGGCTGATGTGACTTTCAAAATCACCCGAATCACCGGAATAACCGTGGAAATGCAACATACCCCTTAATTTGCCTTCAAACTTTTCCGGAATAATATGCTTTGCGTGAATGCGTGCACCGCTTACACCATTAAAGTATATGTCGTAGCATTTAAAATTCTTAATCTGCACCTTAGATTCCACAAACTCTGCCTGTGGCTCTACAGCCGCCAACTCCGCAAGCGCCTTGTCCCAATATGCATCAAAATCTGCCGGCTTCGGGCTTGAACCCATATAGACCTTCAGTTCCTCTAACGGCTTATCAATCATTGGCATAGCAAACACCTCTAGTACAAAAATTCTACGGAAATTATACTACTCCCATTTTCGAATGTCAATAAAAGACTGCCCAAATTTTATATTTCTACTTCTTGGGCACCGATACGCATAGTAAAGAAATCCTGAATCGAAAATAAACGTATTTTTGTATAACCCGTTTTCTCAAACTCAGCCGCTAAATCCACGCTTTCACCTGCCGCAAGCGACACATTTTGCAGTTTCATTCCCACTTGTGCATCGCCGCTATATGCTACTGCAACAACAATCGTGCTACCCGATGCATCACCGCTGTTTCTGATTTCAAATTCCGCACCGCTCTGCGTGCGTTTTGTATTTTCAATCACAAAACTTGCCTTACCGCCACTATAACCGACCGAACAAATCTCATAATTCAAGGTCTGCTGTGCACTCGTGAGCATAAAGCTTGTATAGCCGTTTTCATCCTCTGAAGTGGTCAGCTTTTCTTTTCTTTCACCGCTGCTGGTAAGCGCATAAACCTCCACATCGCGGTCAAGCTTTAAGGTCACCGTACCGGTCACCGGCTCTACAAGCACCGGTCCTTTACCGTTGCTGATAATTTCGCCGTAATCGCCCGAAACCTCGCGGTCTGTATTGTGGGCGTAGGATGCAACGCTCAAAAGCATACGGTCAGACTCTTCAATTGTGTCCTTTGTCATAGAGTTTAAAATCGCTGTATAGTAGCGATTATCCATATCAAAGGCAACATACTCCAGCGCCGTTTCTCCTCTTCTGAAGCCCGCCACGCCTTGCGTATACTCCGTTTCCACACGGAAATCCGCTTTGCTCGTATCCCAGTATACCTGCTCGGTAATATTTGCAGCCTCCGGACCTGCCATCTTTGCCTGAATTTCTGCAAGCACCGCATCACTCGACGCCGCCGGATTCGTTCGTGATGCCAACCATTGCCATCTGCGGGTCATCCTTATACGCAAGCCCCGTATACGGATTTACGCGCGTGAGCAGCATTTCGGCATATTCCTTCTGCAAAAAGCGCAGATATGGGTCATAGTGCGACTCCGGATACCAGCCCTTCGAGGCAATTTCCTCTACATCCTCAATGCCATCCGCTGCATACGCTTTTCTATATACAAGCAAATCCATATAAACATAGATGCCGCGCTGCTTTAATGCTGCCGTAAAATAGAACAGACGGTCGAGTTGCTCTTCATCGAAGGTACGCGTCGTATTCGGCGCGAAGATATTCGGCTCGCGCGAAGCGTCAAACATATGCATACGCACAATATTATAGCCGCTTCGGGCAATTCTGTCTGCTAAAATATCCGATTCCTCGTGCGACATATTGTTTGCATTAAATACAACGTTTGTACCCCAAAAACGCGCCGGCGTGCCATCTTCAAACACATAGCCGTCGCCCGCCACCTTTACAAAGCCGTGCTTGCCTGCCGGCTTTTCCAGCAAAAAGGAAGCATCAATCGCGGTACCTTTGGCTTTGCTCTCATCCGGAATTGTCCAGGCAAACCACTCGGATTCATCCTTTGTATCCACAATCGGCACGGTGTAGCTGGTAATCAAAACATCATCCCAGTAGCCAAATTTGGTTGAAGTAATGTTCTGCTTCAAACGGATTTCGCAGTTTGTAAGGTCGTATATTTCACCAAGGCTGCCGCTTGTTGTCACGCCGCCGACCGTTGCCGTATAGCTGCCGGTCTCACCCGTAAAATCAAACACAACCTTTATATCCGTCCATGTAGTCGACGATATGCTCGCAAGCTGCACATTTAATTTACCATCCGAATAGAAATTCAACTGACACGTTGTGCCGCCCGACTGCTTTGCGCGACAGGTCAGCGTCATATCCTCCATCGCCGTTAAATCAATCGTACAGGTTAGTTCCGGACCGGAATTGGTGTTTGCCGTTTCAATCGAAAAACGGCAAACCATATTGCCATCCTCTAAAAACGCTTTACCGGAGGATTTTGTCGTATCGTTTTTTACATGACTCGTCCAGCGGCCCGCCGGAATAACAGTCCCTTCCGCATAATCCGAAAAATCATCGAACAAAATAACGGTCGGCTCAACCTCCGCCGCATAAGCCGGCAAAAGCGCTATAAACAATACCAAACACAAAAAACCGCGACTACTTTTTGCACAACAGTCTCCTTAAGTTAGATTCTTTCGCTTCCATTCTCTGTAAATTCAGTATACCATACATATACATAATGTCAAATCATAACCACCAGTAAACTGGTGGTTTGCACAGCCCCTATAAGGGGCTATTACAGGCTTAACCCCTACAAGGGGCATCGAAGCCTGGCACCGCATTACTATTTCAAGCAGCCGCTCATGTG
>JAFQPV010000383.1 GCA_017411585.1 Clostridia bacterium
GGTGTAACGCGTGACCGTATTTTTGCGGAGTGCGAATGGCTCGGTAAAGCATTTACGCTGATTGATACGGGCGGTATTGAGCCGAAAACCGATGATACAATTTTAAAGCAGATGCGTTTGCAGGCGGAGCTTGCCATTGATATGGCGCACGTGGTGATTTTTATGGTCAATGTACGCGATGGTTTGACCGCGGCAGACCAGGATGTTGCCGCCATGCTGCAAAAATCGAAGAAGCCGGTCATTTTAGCGGTCAATAAGGTTGATAATGCCGGCGCACCGCCAATGGATTTTTACGAGTTTTACAACCTTGGATTAGGTGACCCGATTGCAATTTCTTCGACACACGGCTTAGGCGTGGGTGACCTTTTGGATGCCGCATTTGAGCACATTGATTCCGATGCCTTGCACGAAGAGGACGAGGATGTTTTGAAGGTTGCTGTTGTAGGTAAGCCGAATGCCGGAAAATCCTCGCTTATTAACCGTATTTTGGGTGAAGAACGTGTGATTGTCAGTGATATTGCCGGCACAACGCGTGACGCCATCGATACGTATTTTGAAAAAGACGGCAAGAAGTATATGTTTATTGATACAGCAGGTATCCGCCGCAAGGCGCGTGTGGATGAGCAGATTGAAAGATACAGCGTTGTACGCGCTTATGCTGCGATTGAGCGAAGCGATGTGTGCATCATTATGATTGATGGTGCAGAAGGTATCACGGAGCAGGATTCAAAAATTGCAGGCTTTGTGCACGAGAGCGGCAAGGCAGCTGTGGTTATCGTCAACAAGTGGGACTTGGTCGAAAAGGAAACCAACACCATGCACCACTATAAGCAGGATGTAATGGACACGCTTGCCTTTATGCAGTACGCGCCGATTCACTTTATGTCGGCAAAGACGGGCGCGCGTATGGAGAAGATGTATTCCATCCTCGAGGATGCTGCCGCGCAGAATGCACGCCGTATTCCGACCGGCATGTTAAACGATGTCATTGCGGAAGCAACTGCAAAGGTGCAGCCGCCGTCGGATAAGGGCAAGCGTTTAAAGATTTACTATGCAACGCAGCCGTCTACGAAGCCGCCGACGTTTGTCATTTTTGTAAATGATAAAGAATTGTTCCATTTTTCGTACTTGCGCTACATTGAAAACCAGCTGCGTGCCGCCTTCGGCTTTGAGGGCACACCGATTCGGTTTATCATTCGTGAGAGAAGTGAAAAATCTAAGTAAGCAGGAGATGAGGAGAAAATGCTGAATTTAACAATGATTATCGTTGCAATTGCCGGGTATCTTCTCGGTAGCTTAAATGCATCTATTATTATTTCAAATTTAAAGGGTTCGGATATTCGTAAGCACGGCAGCGGCAACGCAGGTGCGACGAATATGCTGCGTACTTACGGTAAAAAGCTCGCCATTGCGGCACTGCTGTTTGATGCGCTTAAGGGCGTTGTGGCAGTCTTGATTGCAAACTGGTTTTTGGCTGCAAACAACATTGGTTCGGAAACGGACATCTACCATTATACGCGCTGTTTAGCAGGTTTGTTTGTTGTCATCGGTCATAATTTTCCGGTGTTTTTCAAATTTAAGGGCGGCAAGGGAATTGCGACCTCTGCTGCAGTGATTTGTATGCTTGACTGGCGCGTGGGTTTGATTGTGTTTATTTCCGCAATCGGCACAATGGTGATTACGCGCTATGTGTCGCTCGGCTCGTGTGTCGGTGCAGTTGCATTCCCGACAGGTGTAGCGCTGTTTACCTTCTTAATTGAAAAGGATTATAATTGGATTTTGTTTGTGACCTCGCTGATTATGTGCTTTTTGGCGATTGGTCGCCATCATACAAACATCAAGCGTCTCTTAAACGGTACCGAGTCGAAGCTCGGCAAAAAGAAGGAGGCGTGACATCATGAAAGTCGCAGTAATTGGATCAGGCAGTTGGGGCACGGCGATTGCTTCGCTGATGGCAAGTAAGGAAAATGATGTTTGGCTGTGGTCTTGGCAGGAGGCTGAATCACAGCGATTGAAGCAGGATAAAGAGAATAAAGAGTTTTTGCCGGGCGTGATGCTTGATAAGAATATTACGTTTTCGCACATTGCAAAGGATTGCGTAGAAAATGCGGATTTGATTATAACGGCATCGCCGTCGCACGCAATGCGTAATACGGCGAAGTCGATTGCGCCGTTTGTAGCAGAAGGGCAGAAAATTGTCAACATCTCCAAGGGTTTGGAGGAGGGGACGTACTTTAGAATGTCCCAGGTTATCGCCTCGGAAATTCCGCAGGCGAAAATTGCAGTGATGAGCGGTCCTTCACACGCCGAAGAGGTCGGCCGCGGTTTGGAAACCTTAAATGTGGTTGCCAGTGAAGATAAGGAAACGGCACGCTTTGTGCAGGATGCCTTTATGGCACCGTATTTTCGCGTATACACGAGCGAAGATGTGATTGGTGTAGAATTAGGCGGCGCGCTGAAAAATGTCATAGCGCTCGCTGCAGGTGTTGCAGCAGGGCTTGGGTGTGGTGATAATGCACTTGCGGCATTAATGACACGCGGTATTGCAGAAATTGCGCGCCTTGGTATTGCCCTTGGCGCAGAGCGTGATACTTTCGCGGGTCTTGCCGGCATCGGTGATTTGATGGTAACTTGTATGAGTCAGCATAGTCGTAATCGTAGATGCGGTGTTATGCTCGGGCAGGGTATGTCTTTAGAAGAAGCAAAAGAAAAGGTGCATATGGTTGTCGAGGGTGTCGGCGCGTGTTATGTAGCGTATGACCTTGCAAAGGAAAAGGGCGTCGATATGCCGATTACAAACTGTATGTATAAGATACTCAAAGGCACGCTGGCGGCAAAGGATGCGGCGGCGGAGCTTATGGGGCGCGAAAAACGCGCTGAGTGAGTATTGATTTCTTCGCTGGTTA
>JAFQPV010000384.1 GCA_017411585.1 Clostridia bacterium
TGCAGTGCCGAGAAATCGCGCAAAATACGCTTATCCAGCTGCTCAGCAGTCAATGCAGGTTTTAAATCGATATGCATTGTATAGGCATTTTTATCAATATCGCGCATATGCGCACTTGCCGAAAGTACGACAGGCCCGGAAACGCCGAAATGCGTAAACAGCATTTCTCCGAAATCTTCATAAACACTGCGTTTTTTCGCATCCGTAACCTTAAATGCAATATTTTTCAGGGATACCCCCATTAAATCCTTAACCCATTTTTCCTGTGTCACAACCGGTACAAGTGATGCCTTGGGGGTTACGATACTGTGTCCCGCAGCTGCGGCAAACCGGTAACCGTCCCCCGTAGAACCGGTCAGCGGATACGACACACCGCCGGTTGCTACAATAACGCTTTCACATTCAAGCTTACGACCATCCTTTAATAAAACGCCGCAAACAGCACCATTTCGCACAATGATTTCCTGTGCCTCACCGCGCATCAGTCGCACATACTTACCAAGCGCGTAACGCTCCAGCGTTTTTGCCACATCGTGCGCACTGTCGCTTTCCGGGAAAACGCGCATACCGCGCTCTACCTTTGTTTTTAAACCCATATTTTCCAAAAGTGCAACCACATCCGTATTCGAAAAGGAATAAATCGCACTGTATAAAAAGCGCGGGTTGCGCGGTATATTTTCAAAAATATCCATAATATCGCAGGCATTTGTAATATTACATCTGCCTTTACCCGTAATGCGCAATTTCTTGCCGAGCATCGGATTTTTTTCAATCAGCACGGTTTCCTTACCGCGCGCATTCAGTCGCCCCGCAGCCATCATGCCGGCAGGTCCGCCGCCGATTACAACTGTCTTTCCCATGTGTTATTTGCCTTCCGTTCCAAACTTTTCATAAACCTCATACTCATCCCAAATTTGCTCCAGCTGTTCTAAGGTTTCAACAATATCTTCCTGTTTTTTCATACTGATTGCAACAAGCAATGCATTAATTACGCTAAGCGGCGCTACAAGAGAATCCACAAACGAAGCCATATCACTTAGCGCTGTCAGACACAAATCTGCCGCCACTGCAATCGGCGAAGACGGACGGTCTGTAATGCTGATAACCGTTGCACCACGGCTTTTGGCATAATCAATCGCCTTTAGCGTGCGTTTTGAATAGCGCGGAAAGCTGATGCCGATAAACACATCGCCCTCATCAATACGCAAAATTTCTTCAAACAGCTCACTGGAAGTGCCGGCGCGCACATTGCGCACATTTGGCGAAATCAAGTTCAGATAAAAGCCAAAAAACGATGCCAGAGAAGCCGAGCTTCGCACGCCGAGGATATAAATGTTTTTCGCCTGCACAATTGCATCTACGATTTTTTCAAAATCCGCTCTCTTAATTTGTTCCAGACTGGAGCGGATATTATTCATATCGGATGCAAGCACATAGTCCAAAACATTTCCGTTTTCCACGCGACCACTCGTCACGCTGACTCTCTGCGCTGCTGTCAGCTGGCTGCGCATCGCCTCGCCGATTGCCTTTTGCATTTCCGGATAGCCGCCATAGCCAAGCTCCGATGCAAAACGCACAACCGTTGATTCGCTCACGCCGACAGTTTGCCCCAATTTTGCAGCCGTTACAAACGGTGCCTCATCATATCGTTCCAAAATATATGCAGCAATTTTTTTCTGACTTTTACTAAAATCAGACATTCTGCTTTGTATTAAATGCAGCACATTTTTATTCTCTGCCAAGCCCTTCACCCCATAAACTGCTCAGTTATAAAGAATTATACTATATTATTTCAAACTTTGCAAGGAAAATCAGCGGAATTGCAATTGTGAAAAAAATGTTGAAATAAGCGCAGTTTTCTGATATAATAATAGGCAATTTTAAGAAACACCCTTTCGGAGGTACATATGACACAAAAACGTTGGAATTTTTTAAAGACCGCGCCCAGTGCACAATCACTTGCAGATGCACTGAATATCCCGCCGGTCATTGCTTCCATTTTAGCAAACAGAGAAATCACAGATGCAGAAGCCGCAAAACATTTTCTTTCTAAGGGCAAAAACGGAATTCATCACCCCTTTCTGTTAAAGGATGCCGAAAAAGCGGCAGAGCGTATCCGACAAGCATTAGACACAAATGAAACCGTTGTCATCTACGGCGACTATGATGTAGACGGGATTACATCCACTTCTATCGTGTACAAGTTTTTAAAAGGTCTCGGCTTGAATGTCAGCTTCTACATTCCAAACCGTGTGGACGAAGGCTATGGTATAAACATCCTCGCGCTTCAAAAAATCCGCAAAAGCGGCGCGACGCTTATGGTCACGGTTGACTGTGGTATCACAGCGGTCGGCGAGGTTGAATTTGCAAAAACCATCGGTCTGGATATTATCATAACCGACCACCACACCTGCAAGGAAGACATTCCGCGCGCACATGCTGTAATCAATCCAAAGCAACCCGACTGCACATATCCGTTCAAAGATTTAGCAGGTGTCGGTGTCGCATTTAAGTTTATACTTGCCATCGCGCTCAAGCTTGGTTTGAGCGCAAGTAAGTATTTCGACGAATTCATTGACATTGTTGCCATTGGCACCATTGCCGATGTTGTCAGCTTAACCGGTGAAAACCGTCTCTTTGTATCGCAAGGTTTAAAAAAGCTGCAAAACACAGACAATATAGGCATTCAGGCATTATTCGAAACTGCAGGCATTGTCGGTAAGCCATTAAGCTCCGGTAATATCAGTTTTATGATTGCACCGCGCATCAATGCCGCCGGCAGAGTCGGCAGCGCAACAATGGCTGTGGAGCTTTTAATCACCGATTCCAAAGAAAAGGCAATCGAAATCGCCGCGCAGCTCGAAGAAGAGAACCACCATCGTCAACATACCGAGCAGGAGATTTTAAAAGATGCGCTCGAAATGATTGACGCTATGGAAAAGCCGGAAGAAAAAAAGGTCTTTGTCCTTGCAAAGGAAGGCTGGCATCACGGTGTTATCGGTATCGTTGCTTCGCGTATTACAGATAAATTTCCAATCTGTGGTTTAGCAAAAATTCTTTCATGATATTTTCGTTGATACA
>JAFQPV010000385.1 GCA_017411585.1 Clostridia bacterium
CACCTGCAGGGGTGGAAGATTTTGATGTGCAGAAAAAGGGTGTCAACCCGGAACTGCAGAAGCAGCTTGACGACCACATTATTGTGCAGTCGGACGGTGATGTGCAAGACATTTTATCTAAGCAGTTTCACAACCTACCTTTTCCTCGAGGGAAAGACATGATAACAGAAAAGGCTCCCTTAGGGAGCCTTTGGTGTATTTATTTTAGAACAGTTAACGGATCAACCAGTGCGCCGTCTTTGGTCATTTCCAAATGCAGATGGCTTTCATCCGCGGCTTCAAACAGTGCAGAGTTGCCAACAGTACTAATTACCTCGCCGCGGCTGATGCTTTGACCGATTTCAACCAACAGACCGCTTGATAAATTGCTATAGACAGAGCGGATGCCGTTTTGATGGTCGACGACAATGGTAATGCCCATGCGCTCATCCGTGTAAATATCTTCGATGATACCATCTGCGCAGGCGCATACATCTGTGCCCGCCTCGGCGGCAATGTCAATGCCGCTGTGCGTGCGCCAGTCGGTCATGGTTTTGGAAAAAATAAGGGTATTGCCGGAATACGGTTTTAAAATTGCGCCGTTTAACGGAAACTGAAAGGTAGGGGCTTCTTTTTCTACATTCGGCGCAGTACCGGAAACCTGCAAAGCGGCATCAGGTGCAGGTGTGTTTGCGCTGTGCGTATCTGTTTCGGTTTGCGGCTCGATGACATCCGGCTCAAGCTCCGGCGGAAAATAGTCAGCCAAATCCGGGAGCGGGTCAGACTTTGGCGCTTCGCTAAACTGTGCCTCTGTTTGCGGAGACACGCTTTGTGTTTCCGGTGCGGTCGCCGTTTTAAGCAGCATATACGTTGCACTCACGGTGACGATACATAGTGCAAGCACTATGTAGTAGCGATTTTTTTGCATCCAGCTTGAAAGTTTATTTTTGTTTTCAGACATATATACCAGCCTTTCTTTTTATCGGATGCTGTTATTCTTGCCTGAAAATGTATTTGTTATACGTAAGAAAGTTTTTGCATAGAAAAGGCTGAACGGACAATCCGTTCAGCCTTCGGTTATTTTTCAATGACGCTTACCGCCATTTTCACAAACATTTCCTTGAAGAGCGGCAGCTTTGCAAGTGGCGCTACAATGCTACGCAGTGGTTCTTCTTTATAATACGCCGGTGTGATACCGAGCTTTTTTAAAATCTTTTTATAGCGCTTAATGGTCATATGGTTAATATAGGAAAAATATTCTTTGCCATCTGCATTTTCAGAAATGCGAAATTCTATGCGTTCATCACCATCGGGGTAGTTCTTGGCAAGCTGCTTGTAGCTTTCAATCAGTACGTCCTCGCTAAAGAACATATGCACCCACGGGATGAAAATCGCATCGCTTAAATGCGCGCCGGTCGGGTGATAGTAGGGCGGAAAGTTGATGAAAATTCTGCCGCCTTTTTTAATCACGCGCAGGCACTCGGTCAATACAGCCTCCGGGTTGTCAACGTGCTCCATCGCGTCGTTCATAATAATCGTGTCGATGCTGTTTTCTTCAAACGGCAGGTTCGCTGCATCCGCACAAACAAATTCGAATTTATCGGCTAAACTCAAATCAGCAGCGAGCTTTTCTGCTTCTGTGCGATACTTTTCCAAAATCTCCACGCCGATGACCTTGCTTGCGCCGCAGGAAGCATAGTAAAGCGACTTGCCTGCTGCGCCGCAACCGATGTCCACTACGGTTTTGTTTTTAAACATTTCTTCCTGGCTGTAGCGCTTTGTGTAAAAGGCGATGGTTTGTGCGCCTCGTTCAAACTGCCACATTGCATAGGATTTTACGCCCTCATTTTGCAGATTGAATGGGTGCACCGGTGCTTTGAAAAGCTTGTTAAATGCAAGCAATATTTTCGTTCTGATTTTCATAGTAACTCCTCTTATTTAAATGAAAAAATCCCCGCTGTGCCGTAGTTTCGTACCTTTATTTGACCTGCAAATGCAGGTGGGCAACCGCCTTGTGTTTCACGCTTCCTTCTTCCATATAGGGAGGCCTGCAATCCGCACATAGAGCATAGAATCCCATATTAAAAGTGTTGGTAAAATAAATGGTACACATACGCACACCGCAGGGAATATTCAATTCTTATTCGTCTTCGAGTCTGTTCTGAAACTCCTCAAAAACAGCGTTTAATTCAGCTTCATCTTCGATTACAACGAGTGCATCATCCTCATCGTCGGTCTGTTCGATTCTGAAAATCACGACCTCGTCATTTTCCTCGCCGTTTTCGAGCACTTCTAAGAGTACAACATAGAGGTTATCGTTTAATGACACTGTGTCCAAGTGTTCAAATTCAATTTCCTTACCGTCTTCATCATATAAAGTGATGATATCTTCTCTTTCTGCCATTTTCTTTCTCCTTGCTGTTGCATACTGGTATTCTACTCATATTTTAATCGATTCATACGCATCTGTCAATAAATTTTGAAGAAAAATGAATACATATTTTAAAATTTTGCGGCATACAAATGAAGCAAACGAAAAAAGAGGTGGAGCATATGATGAAGGCAAGCGCATTTAGTGCACCGCAGGAAATTTTGCGTTGTTTGCCGGAAGCACTAAAGACATTTGTATCAGAAAGAGACCTGATTTATGCGGAGGAATTGCGCCTGCGCGCAGGCAAGCGGATGATGGCGGTGCGCGGCGGGCAGAGCGTGCCGCTCAGTGAAACCGTTGTTTCTGCCGGACAGATTGCAGAAACGGTGATGCGCATATGCAATCATTCGGTCTATGCGGTGACGGAGCAAATCAAAAATGGGTTTTTGGTGCTCCGCGGCGGCGTGCGTGTGGGGCTTGCGGGGTGTGTGCTTTCTCGGGAAGATGCGGTTGAGAATATGAAGGAATTCTCCGGGCTGAATTTTCGCATTCCGCGAGAGAAGATTGGCTGTGCGGACAAACTGCTTTCGCAAATTGTCACAGGCGGGTATGTGAAAAACACGCTTCTGCTTTCGCCGCCGGGGTGCGGAAAAACAACGCTTTTGCGCGATTTGGTGCGCAGTTTATCCGGGCGCGGCTTTCGTGTATGCGTGCTTGATGAGCGCGATGAAATCTGTGCAGTGCATCACGGCATCGCCGGCTTTGACGTTGGCGAAAACACGGATGTGCTTCGGCTATGTCCGAAAACCGTTGGGATTGAGCTTGCGGTGCGCACACTTTCGCCGCAGGTGATTGTTGCGGACGAGCTGTGGGGCGAGGCGGAGCTTCGGGCAATGCGCTATGCTGCCGGCTGCGGCTGTGCGCTGCTTACAACTATGCACGGCGCAAAGCGAAGTGCGCTTTCGGAGGAGTTGCCGTTTGAGGTGTATGTGACACTCGGCAGAAAAAACGGACCGGGGACAGTGCAGGAGGTGTATACACGTGCTTAAGCTTTTTGGTGCGCTAATGACCTTTTTTGCCTGTGCAGCTTTGGGCGTATGGCTGCAACGGCGGCTGATAAAACGCGTACAAGTTTTAGACAGCATTTTAGGTGCGTTTGCGATGCTGCGTACGGAAATTTCATTCTTGCAGACACCGCTGCTTTCGGCAACGGAAAAAATTGCTGCGGCAACAAAAGATGCATTGTTTACAAAACTGCACATGCATTTGCGCGGCGGCAAGCTGCCGTCCGATGCTATGCAGGGTGCACTTTCGGAGTTGGGCTGCGTTTTAACGAATACGGATGCAGCGGTGCTTTTGCGCTTATCACTTCAGCTTGGCAGCAGTGATGCAGAGTCGCAGGTGCAGCAGATTGATGCAGCGTTAGAGCAGCTGCGGCTGCAGCGCATCAATGCGCAGGAGGCGGCAAATACGAACGGCAGACTGTACTTGGCTTCCGGGATGCTTTTGGGTGTGCTTCTGGTGCTTTTGATGCTGTGAAATATACATAAGGAGGAGAGCCGATGGGCGTGGAATTCATTTTTCAGATTGCGGCAATCGGGATTATCGTGGCGGTGCTCAATCAGCTTTTGATTCGTTCCGGCAGAGAGGAGCAGGCGATGCTGACCACGCTCGCAGGTCTGATTGTCGTTTTGTTTATGATTATCGGTCAAATCAGCGCACTGTTTGACACGATCCAGTCGGTGTTTAATCTATGATTGGCATAACGCAGATGATTGGGATTGCAGTATGCGGGATGCTGCTTAGCTTGCTTTTAAAGGGCATGAAATCTGAGCTGTACATTGTTGTCGCGCTTGTAACCTGCGGTATTCTTTTGTACTATTCTTTAAATTTGTCCCTGAGTGTGATGGAGTATCTTCGGCGTTTAGCGCATCGGTTTTCGCTGGAGGATGTATATTTGCAAACGGTGTTTAAGGTAATTGGCATCGGATACGTCTGCACGCTTGCCTCGCAGCTTTGTAAGGATGCCGGACAAGCATCTATCGGAGTGCAGGTGGAGCTGTTTGGTAAGCTTTTGATTTTGGTGCAGGCGTTGCCGATTGCGGCGAAGCTGATAGACACATTAACGGGGATATTGTAAAGTGAGGTTGCAAATGAAAAAAGTGATTGCTTTGCTGATTGTGGTTTTACTATTGCAGGGTGGAAAGGTGTATGCACAAACGGAGATGATGCAGGCGTACGATTACGAATTTGATGCGGCGGGTGATAGCTTTGCGGACAATACACGACGTATTGCCGCAGGAGAGACGGTATTTAGCTTTCGTTCGGTGTTTGAAAAAGTGCTTTCGCTTGTGCGTGCGCAGGGAATGGATACGCTCAGCTTGCTGTTAAAGATTGTGGCTGTCAGTATTTTGTTTGCGGTGCTGACCAATATGCAAAACAGCTTAGAGGCACCGCACATCCGCGACACGGTGTTTTTTGTTTGCTACATTGTCATTTGTGGCTTCGCAGCAGATGCCTTCGCTGCAGCGGCGAAAAGCTTTGAAAGTGCGGTGGGGGCAGGCGTTGCGTTTATGAATGGGTGTGTACCGATTCTAACGGGGCTTTTGCTCGCAAGTGGAAAAACGGCTTTGGCATCCGGTATCAATCCTGTGATTTTGGCGGGATGTGCGCTTTTGGGTAATGCAGTGCGGCTTCTGATTGTGCCGCTTTTGCACAGCATAGCGGCACTTGGTATGGTTTCCAATGTCAGCACAAACGTCAGCGTCAGTTCACTTGTGGCGTTTTTAAAAAAGCTGGTGCGATGGAGCTTGTGCTTTTTGTTGACGGCATTTTCGGGGCTTTTGGCTGTGCAGGGCTTTGGCAGCGGTGCGCTTGATGCCATGACGGCAAAGACGGCGCGTTATGTTGTCTCGAACGGCGTGCCGGTGGTTGGCGGTATATTATCAGATACATTGGAAACGGTGGTAAGCAGTGCGCAGGTTATCAAAGGCGCAACCGGGGCGGCAGGTGTGATTGCGCTGTTTTCCGTTTGCCTTTCGCCAATTGTGCAAATTGCTATGACCAGTCTGATGTTTCATTTGGCAGCGGCAGTGATTGAGCCGGTGGCGGATAAACGTATTGTTTCTGCGGTCGGTACGCTTTCCGATGTCCTTTCGCTGATGCTTGGCGTGTTGTGTGCGATTTTTGTGATGTTTGTGATTTGCGTATCGATGCTGATGCATATAGGAGGGTAAAATGGCATATTTACATAACTTTACCGTAACGGTTTTGCTCGTTGCTTTTTTATGCTTTTTTTGCGAATCGCTCACGTGCGCAGGGGCGCTCGGAAAATATACCTCGCTTGTGACAGGGTTGGTGATTTCGCTTTCGATTGTATGTGCATTTTTGCAGATACGGGATGTGAATTTAGAGGAATTCTCTTTTGATGAAACGGCGTATGCTGCGCCGCAGTCGGCGGAAACCGCGATAACAGAGCAGTTTGCGCGAAATCTGGAAGCGGAGCTGGAACAGTGCATTGAGAAGGATTTGGACTTGCGTGTGCAGGTGTCAGCATACGTTACTGCAGACAATGATGTGCTGACGGTGGAAAGGCTTGAAATAGAAGGCGCTTTGTTCGAACGCGAAAGTATTACGAGATATGTGGAGAAGCAGTTTGGCATCACGCCGGAGGTGAAATAGGGATGGAGAAATTAAAGCTTGCGGAAATTTTGAAAAATAAGCATATTCTGCGTTTGTGCATCATATTATTTATAGGCGTACTTCTTTTGGCGTTTGGCGGTAATACCGGCAAAAAAGCAAAGCCGGACATAGCGCAGGATGTGCCGAGCATGCAACCGTATGCTGAAACGGAGCGACGCCTTGAAACGATTTTAAGTAAAATTAAGGGTGTCGGTGACGTGGAGGTTATGCTGACATATGACGGCACGGGCAAGCGTACATATGTAAAGGAGACGGAGCGCACGCAATCGCGTGCGGAGGCGCAAAGCAGCAGCTCGGAAAGTATCAGCGTGCTTGTGCCGGAGGATGCACCGGTTTTGGAAGCTGAGGTTTATCCGAAGGTGCGCGGCGTGATTGCTGTGGCAGAGGGCGCAGGCAGTGCAAGCGTGCGCGAGCAGATTGTGCTTGCGCTCAAGGCAGTTTTGGAGGTAGAGGAGCACCGTATTGGTGTTTTCGCAAAATAAAATACAATCTAAGGAGGCAGCTAAAGGATGATGATGGTGATGAAAAGAAAGGAAGTTTTAATCGGCGCGCTGATTTTGTTAATCGGGGTGGCTGCGTTTATTAATTTTAATTACACGCAGACCTCTGAAAATCAAACACTTTCGCAGGCGAGCAGCGAGACAGTGGAGGAAGCTGCGCCGAAGGAAACGGACAAAGAGGAGACGGAGCCGGCAGGGAAAATGGGCGAAGCGCAGCTGGTGAGTGCAACGGTAAGCGATTATTTCAGCGAGGCGCGCCTCAGCCGTGAAAGTGCGCGCAGTACGACCATATCCAGGTTAAATGAAATCATTGACAATGCCAACATCGATATGGAAACCAAGCAGCAGGCACAAAGTGACCTTTTGGCGATTGCCGGAGTAGCAGATAAAGAGACGGCGGCAGAAAATATGATTAAGGCAAAAGGCTTTGCAGATGCTGTTGTGTATGTGTCCGGCGATACAGCAAGTGTGACGGTAAAGGCGCAGGCGCTTAGCGAGGCGGATGTGGCAAAAATTCAGGATATTGTGGCGGCACAAACGGCGGTTTCAATAAAAAATATAAAAATTGTTGAAGTTCAGTAAAAAACGTGGTATACTATCTACATAAGTGAATTCGGAGGTACAGTCCGAATGCAGTTTACGTGAAAGGAGAAGTATATCATGGAAAATACAAATATGGAGATTGGCAGTGTTGTTATTTCGGAAGAGGTTGTCGGTGTTATTGCGGGTGCGGCTGCATCTGAGGTGAAGGGCATTTATTCGATGAGCGGCGGCATTGCCGGCGGTATTGCGGAAATTTTAGGTAAAAAGAACGTTTCCAAGGGTGTCAAAGCTGATATTGAAGACGGCAAAGCTGCAATCGATGTGCATATCACGGTTTGCTACGGTGCCAAAATTGCAGATATCTCTACCGAGCTGCAGCAGAAGGTGAAAAAAGCAGTAGAGAGTATGACCGGCCTTGAAGTGCTCAGCGTGAATGTGTACATCGACGGTGTGTACTTTGAAAAGGAAGCAAAGCTGAAGAAGGAAAAGGCAAAGGAAGAGGAAGCACCGGAGGCATAAAGAATTAAAAAAGCAAAGAGATGAAATCTTGGATTTCATCTCTTTTTTTGTTCTGTTCGGTTGGAAAGGCGCATATACTGCACTATCGAAAGATTCGGAGGCGCGTATGATTTTGTTTGTCAGAAAAAGCAGTGTTGTGCTGCTTGGCATCATATTAAGCTTAAGCTTTGTACTGCTTGCAGTGACCGGCGCAATGGCGCAAAGTGAGAAAACGGACTTGTTCACTGTGCTTGTGGATGCAGGGCACGGTGCACCGGACGGCGGCTGTGTCGCTGCAGACGGCACACAGGAAGCACCGCTGAATCTGGCCGTCAGCCTGAAACTAAAAACGGCATTGGAAAAGCAGGGCGTTCGTGTGCTGTTAACGCGGGCGGATGAAAATGGTATACATGACAGCGGCGAAAGCATCGGTGAAAAGAAACGCTCGGATATGCGCAGGCGCAAGGCGATGCGCGATGCGTCAGATGCAGAATTGTTTGTCAGTATCCATATGAATCAGTTTTCGCAAACGCAGTATCACGGCGCACAGGTGATTTATGATACAACGAATCCTGAAGCGCAGCAGGTCGCTTTGAATATACAAAATGCAATTCGAAATCGGTTGGACAGCGAAAACAAACGTGTGCCGATGGCAGCACCGAGCACCGTTTATTTAATGCGTGCGCCGAAGGTGGCTTCTGTGATTGTAGAGTGCGGCTTTTTATCCAACGAAGCCGAGCGCGAGAAGCTGAAAACGGATGCGTATCAGCAGCGGCTTGCTGATGCTATCGCAGAGGGGATAGTGCAGTATCAAAAGGGGCATAAGACTTCGGGGGAGACTACCGAGCTTGTGCGGTGAGGCAGGATTTGGGCGTCTTCGCTTAGGGATAAAACCGATTTATCCCTAAGTAAAGGCGCCCCTTGCTTTTTTTGTGCGCAAACGGCAGTACGCTTGCATATTATAAAAATGGAAGCTTTATCGGAAAAGAGGTGGTTTTCGTGGAGAAGGGGATAGTCGTATACAGTTCAATCTCTGTTGTGCATCGCGCTAGAAAGCTGTTAAAGAAAAAGCACGTAGCTACACATGTGGTTCAGTTGCCATCCGATTTGGGGCTGAAGGGCTGCAGTTATGGTTTGGAGTGTGCGCTGGAGGATATGGATGGCATTTTAGCATATTCGCATGAAAAAAATTTAAATATGAAGGCGGCTTATAAAATGACGGAGACGGAGAGCGGAAAGGTGTATACAGCGTATGATTTATCTTGATAATGCGGCAACGACGCTCGAAAAACCGGGCGTTGTTTATAAAACATATTTCGATGCTGTGCGCCGTTATAGTGCAAATGCAGGGCGTGGTGGTCACCGTATGGCGATGCGTGCATCGGAAATGGTCAGCGATGCAGCAGAAGCAGTGGCAGAGCTGTTTAAAATAGATGCGCCGGAGCGTATTGCGTTTACCTGCAATACAACTCTGGCTCTAAATTTGGCAATTCACGGACTTTTAAAAGCGGGAGATCATGTTGTAATCACAGGTATGGAGCACAACTCTGTGCTGCGACCGGTGGTGCACTCGGGCTGTGCCTATAGTGTTGCTGCGGCAGATGGCTTTGGCTGTATAGCACCTGCGGCGGTTGCAAATGCAATGCGGAAAAATACGCGCCTTGTGATTGTCAATCACATTTCCAATGTGTGCGGGCAAATACAGGATATCGATGCTATCAGTAAGGTGGTGCACGCGCGTGGTGCGTTTTTGTTAGTGGATGCGGCGCAAAGTGCAGGTGTGACGGCAATAGATGTTGTCCGCCAGCGGATAGATATGCTTGCGTTTGCGGGACACAAGGGGTTGATGGGACCGCTTGGTACGGGCGGCCTGTATGTTGGCGCACACGTGGAGCTGTCGCCACTTCTGCAGGGCGGCAGCGGCAGCGAATCAGAAAATGTATATCAACCGAGCACAATGCCGGATTTGCTGGTCAGCGGTACAGTCAATGCGCCTGCGATTGCCGCACTCGGCAGCGCGGTTCGATATGTGCAGGCACTGGGAGAAAGTGCGCTGCTTTCACACGAAAGGGCATTGGCAGATGCATTTTGTGCGCGTTTGCGTGAAATACCGCAGGTGAAGCTTTATCGCAGTGAGACGGGCGGCAGTGGCGTTGTCAGTTTAAATATTGCTCATAAAAATCCGGTGGAGGTCAGCAGTGAGTTGGATACGAAATTTGGTATTGCGGTGCGCAGTGGATTGCACTGCGCACCGCTTGCACACAAATCGCTTTCTACATATCCTGCCGGTACGGTGCGTTTTTCATTCGGCTATTTTAATACAATGCGCGATGTGGAAAAAGCAACAGATGCCATCTATAAAATCTGCAAAGCCTGATGCATAAATTGGGCGCAAACTGTAAAGCCTAGGAAAAAAGCATAAAGGATTGTTTCGGAATGAATAAAAAACGGTTTGCAGTTTGTGTTGCGGCTGTGCTTATGTTTGTTTGCATCGGGACACTGCAGGAAAGCCGCAGTGTGCGGGAATCGCAAATGCCGCAAAGAGTGATAGAGCAGATACCGTTGCCGCAGCCGCTGGCGGAAGAATCGGCACAACCGGCAAATGCAGCAGCGCGCGAGGAAGAGGAAGCCCTTCCCGGCGGCGGGTATTATGTTTTAAAGGATTATATGGGAAAACTTGCAGTGTACCGTGTTTATCACGACGGAACGCGCGTGATTGCAAGTATTTTGGATACGGATATTTATCAATTGCCCGCGCGCGATGTGGAAAGTCTGCAAGAGGGCATTGTTTTGCGCAGCGAAGAAGCACTTACGCGCATTTTAGAGGATTTTATGAGTTAATAAGCTTGGAACGGACAAAAGCCGCATTTTTTTTGTGCGGCTTTTTGTCGTTGAATTCGTTGTGGTTTCAAAATATTCCTCTTGCTATTTAAAGGAAAAAATACTATAATAGAATATATATATGCAATTTTCGCTATGAGAGGAAGAAAAGGATGCTGGAGAAGGAAAAATGCATCAGTGCAGAGTATGCATTTCGCGGTAAAATTATAAATGTACGTGTCGAGCAGGTGCAGGTGCAAAACGGGCACACTGCCGCGCGTGAAATTGTGGAGCATTGCGGCGGCGTTTGTGTGATTGCAGTCGGTGCGCAGGGCGAGTCTTATCTTGTGAAGCAGTATCGCCGTCCATTGGACGATTTTATGCTGGAGCTGCCGGCGGGCAAGCTTGAACAGGGGGAGGACAGTTTAGAGGGTGCAAAGCGTGAACTACGAGAGGAAACCGGCTTCACAGCAGAAGAATTTGTATATCTCGGTGCAGATTATGTCAGCCCGGGGTACTGCACGGAAAAAATTTATGTATATCTTGCGCTTGGGTTAAAAGCAGGCGAGGCGCAGCCGGATGGCGATGAATTTGTCGAGGTATACAGTTATCCGCTCGATACCTTAGTGGATATGGTGATGGATGGGACACTCTATGACGCGAAAACCGTCATTGGAATATTAAAGGCAAAAAAGTATCTTGAAAATAAAGGTGGTAGACAAGCATGAGCGAGAAAAATAAAATTGAGGTGCGCATCCGCGGCCGACAGTACACCATTACGGCAGAGGAGCCGGAGGAGTACATATACAAAATTTGCGCTTATGTCGATAAGAAAATCGGTGAAATCACAGAGTTTAATCCGCGCCTGAGTATGGATATGGCAGCGGTGCTGACTGCGCTCAATCTTTCGGATATGCATTTTAAAGCGCAAAAGACAGAGGATGATTTGCGCCGTCAGATTGTTGCGTATGATGCAAAGCTTGAAGAAGCAGAGCAGGAGAAAAAGCGTTTGCGTGCACAGCTGGAGGTGCTTAAAGCGGAGCTTGAACGCAAAAATCGCGAACTGGCAGCGCGCAGATAAGCACGCGGGAAGGACAGAAAATGAATTTACCGGAGCTTCTTGCGCCTGCTGGCTCAGAGGCGGCATTATATGCTGCCGTGCAGAGCGGAGCAGACGCAGTTTATGTCGGAGGCAGCCGCTTTTCGGCGCGCGCTTCCGCCAATAATTTTGATGAACAAGCCATGCAAAAGGCAGTGGACTATTGCCATTTGCGCGGCGTGAAGCTTTATGTAACACAGAATACGTTAATTAAGCAAAGCGAACTGAAAAGCGCTGTAGAGTATGCGAAGTTTTTATATGAAATCGGCGTGGATGGCTTAATCGTGCAGGATTTGGGGCTGGCAAGTGCGGTTTCAAAGCTTTTGCCGGATTTTCCACTGCATGCCTCTACACAAATGACGGTGCATAATTTGGCAGGCGTTCGGAAGCTGGAAAAGCTCGGCTTTTGCAGAGTTGTGCTTGCGCGCGAGCTTTCTGAGCAGCAGATTGCCTATATTGCAAAGCATTGTAAAGCCGAATTGGAGATTTTTGTGCATGGTGCGCTGTGCTACTGCTATTCGGGGCAGTGTCTGTTCAGCAGTGTGCTTGGCGGCAGAAGCGGCAATCGCGGTCGCTGTGCACAGCCGTGCAGACTGCCGTATACACTGCATACACCAACAGGCGAAAAGGCGAAATCCGGCTATCTGATGAGTCCGAAGGATTTGGCATTATTGGATGATTTGCGTGCCCTGAGCGCAATGGGTGTTGCTTCGTTGAAAATTGAAGGCAGACTAAAAAAGCCTGCGTATGTGGCAACGGTGACCGAGGTATACAGAAACAAGCTGGATAGCGGTGCTCGCGCAACAAAGCAGGATATGCAAAAGCTTTTGGATGCGTTTAACCGCAGCGGATTTACCGATGCGTGTTTTCGCGGAGCGCGCGGCGCAGAGATGATGAGTGTGGACAACCCGTCCAATGTATCACCTGAAAAATTTGCAGATGATATTGAGGTGCGATGTGCGGAAAACGCAAATGTGCGCTGTGTTGGTGTGACGATGGAGTGTGTGCTTAAGCCGTCGCATCCGGCGGAGTTGAATGTGACGGATACGGACGGACATACCGTTACTGTATATGGCGATACCGTACAGGCGGCGCAAAGCCGCCCGAGCACGGAAGAGGAAATCAAAATGCGCCTGGCAAAAACCGGCGGTACGGCATTTTGCGCAACCGAAGTAAATGTGCGCCTTTATGGGGATGTGTTTATGCCGGTCGGTGCATTAAATGCGCTTCGCAGAAATGCGTTGGAGCTTTTAAAGACAGAGCGCTGCACTATTGTGCGAAGCACAGTCGATGCAGTGCCGAGTTATGCTGTCCAGCGCGCAAAACGCGTGGATGCAATGCGCTTCAGCGTTTGCGCAGAAACACTTGCGCAGGCAAAAGCCGCTCTTGCGTATCAGCCGGAGATTTTGTATGTGCCGGCATCGGTTGCAGAAGCGCTTTCGGGGCAAACGGATTGCAAAATTGCAATCAAGCTGCCGGAAATTTTAACGGAGGAAAACCGCGCACGAGCGCTTGAAAGGATTTCGACCGAGACTGTTTTGGTCAGCGGTATCGGTGCGCTTGAGGATATAAAGAAAACATTGCACACGGATTTTCGCATCGGTGTGTATAATGCGCATACGGCAGCCCTGCTTACAGAGCTCGGCGTAGCGCAGTTTACGATTTCGCCGGAGTTGAATGTTGACGAAATTGCAGCACTCGGGGATGCGGTGCTGGAAAAGGCAAGTGTAATTGCCTATGGCAGACTTCCGCTGATGGTGATGCAAAATTGCTTGCTGCGCGCTTATTGCGGCGGCTGTAAAAAGGGGCAGAATGGCTACACACTGCGCGACAGAAAGAATACGGATTTTCCAATCCTTTGTCGCCCGGAGGCGTGCATAAACGTGCTTTTAAATTCAAAACCGACCTATATGGCGGACAAGCTGTCTGATTTAAAGACAGCAGGTGTAAGGCATATTCGCTTGGATTTTACGGTGGAGAGCGCAGAGGAGACAACGCGTGTGCTAGAAAATTATATCCATGCAATGCAAAACGGACAGACTTCGTGTTTGTTTGAGCAAAATACATTTACGCGCGGGCATTTTTACCGCGGTGTGCAGTAAGAGAAAGAATGCGGAGGCAGCCAGGTGAACAAATGGGATAAACTACTAACGGGTACAATTATATTTGTTTCGCTTGCGGCGATGGTGATTTTAGAGGTATTTGCTTTTGGTAGTACAGGCGATACGGTTGAGATTTATGTTGACGGTGCGCTGCAGGCAAGCTATAATTTTCGTGCGCTGCGCGAGCCGATTACTCACGTTTGCGACACGGAGTACGGTTACAACAAAATTGTGATTGACAGCCACGGTGCCTACGTGGCGGAAAGCGACTGTGCGGATAAAACGGAAATCAGGCAGGGGCAGATTTCAAAAGCGAACGCTTCTTTGATTTGTCTGCCAAACCGCTTAGTGGTGCAGATTACGGGAGGAAAAAGCGATGCGGACATCGTTGCCTATTAAAAAATTGACGTTGATGGCAGTGCTTGTTTGTCTCGGTATAACGCTGCAGCTTTTTGAAAGCTACTTGCCGTTTTTTGTAGATTTGCCGGGCGGAAAGCTCGGACTTGCCAATATTGCGACGCTGATTGTGCTGTATATGTACGGTCTGCGCGAAGCGGTGACGGTGGCGGCACTGCGCAGTATTATCGGTGCGCTGTTGTTTGGCGGTGTGGTCGGTATGCTTTACAGTGTGAGCGGTGCACTTTTGTCGATGCTGGTGATGTATGTGGCGAAAAGGTATTTCACGCGCCTGTCCATCGTTGGTGTCAGTGTGCTCGGTGCGTGTGCACATTCTGCGGCGCAGGTGTGCGTTGGCGCTGTGATTTTATCGAGTGTTTTGTTTTATACATATTTGCCGCCGCTTATGGCGGTTGCCGCAGTGTGCGGCATATTTACGGGACTGGCGGCGAAGGCAGCCGTGCAGTATTTGGAAAAGGTGGAAAAACGATGAAGAGAATTGTGCTTGCATCTGCTTCGCCGCGCAGAAGAGAAATTCTGGCGACGGCAGGTTATACATTTGAAATACAGACAGCAGACGTGGATGAAAATATTCATGTGACCGATCCGGAGCTTTTGGTGCGAGAGCTTGCGCTTTTAAAGGCGGCGGCAGGGGCAAAAAAAGTCAAGGGCGATGCTTATGTCATCGGTGCGGATACAGTGGTTAGCTTAGACGGTGAAATCATGGGCAAGCCTGCAGACCGCGCAGATGCAAAACGGATGCTTCGAGCGCTTTCCGGGAAAACACATCAGGTGTTTACCGGCGTTTGTGTGCTCGATACGGCAGACGGCAGTGCAACGAGCCGGAGCGATGCAACACACGTGACCTTCCGGGAATTGACAGAAGCGGAAATTGATGCGTACATTGCCACCGGTGAGCCGGATGACAAAGCCGGCGCTTATGCCATTCAGGGCATAGGTGCAAAGTTGGTTGAAAAAACGGAAGGCGATTTAAATAATGTGATTGGTTTTCCGTTATGGCTGTTTCAGGAAATGATAGAGGGAAAATAAAATGGGCTTTGACAAACATAAAAAATTGATTATATTCG
>JAFQPV010000386.1 GCA_017411585.1 Clostridia bacterium
CACGATATGCGCGTGCTGACAATTAACTTAAATGTAGAGCTGCCGTTTGAAAGCTATACTGTACTGGATGTATTCAACCTGCAAGAGGCAGAAACCGAATACAGGCTGCGCCTCGATACAGATTTGTATTTAGACGAAGGCAGCTACCACATATATGACTACACGAAAAAAGAATACCTCGGCATTGCAGACGAGGCGCTGACCTTAGAGCTTGCGGCGTGCGAAAGCCGCATTCTCTGCCTGCGCCCGGTAAAGGCGGAGCCGCAAATCATTTCCACCTCGCGCCACATTACGCAAGGTGCGGCAGAAATCAAGGCTCTGTCGTGGAACGGAAACAAGCTTTCACTCACAAGCGAGCTTGTCGCAAACGATTTGTATACAGTTACACTGTTCGTTCCGGACGGCTATACACCGAAGGGCGACCTTTTAACAAAATCGAAAGCAAACCTTTATACCTACAGCTTTACGCCGACAGAAACGAAGCCTTATGACTTCGAATTTGAATTTGAAAGTGAGGCATAAACCTATGAAAAACAAAATACTTTCACTTCTGCTTTGCATTACACTTGTGCTTTCTTTGCTGCCGACGCTGCCCGTCCTGGCGGCAGAAACCGTTGTGTTTGCGGATGACTTTTCCGCATATAACGCAGGCGAAACCCCGAAAACCGCATCCAATACGCAGGGCGTTTGGTCCTATGCCGTGCAAAAAGAAACCGTAAAAGTATCCGTTGTCGAAGAGGGCAAAAACAAAATGCTTCGCCTCTCGAATGACGGCGACGATACACTGCGCAGTCCGCGTATTGAAAAGTATTTAAACTTAAATCCTGTAGAGGAAATCACCTTCCGTTTCCGCGTGCGCGTGGAGGGCAGCGGTGCAAAATTCGCACTGCAATGGATGACGGATGCTACAGCAAACACACAGCTTTTCTTTACCGGCCCGACAGAATGGAAAACCGTTGAAGTGACTATAAACAAAAAGAAGCTGACGGCAAAAATCACAGCTGACGGCACCGTTGTCGAAGAAAAGCGCGGCATTAACCCCGTCACCGACTGGGCAACGTGTCAGTTCCGCTTTCTCGCCACTGTAAAGGACGGCACCGAGGTGCTGCTCGATGATGTAGAAATCTCTGCTGAAGGCAGCGCAGATATCGCTTTAATCAACGCCGGCGGCAAAGAAGCCGGCAAACAGCTTACGGACAACACCGGTATCACCGACAGTGCTTTAGAGTTAAGCACTACACCGCCGCAGGACATCAAAATTCCTGCAAAGGCAAATGTTTTGATGAACGATACCTTTAACTACAAAAACGATAAAATCGACACTACGAAGGGGTATTGGTCCTCCCACACCGCTTATATCGCAATCAAAGGTATCGGCGAAAACAAGGTGCTGGAGTTTAACAATAATACAACGACTGCACGCGCACCGCGCATCGAAAAAAGCATCTATGCCGAAGGCATGAAAAAGGCGTATGTAGAATTCGCCTTCATCCCGGCAGGCGGCAAGGTGCAAATTTCCCTGCAGTCGGACGGCAAGGCAAATACGAACTTAATTATTGCCGAAGGCGGCAAAAAGCTCGGCACACAGGAAATCAGCCAAACAGATTGGAACTACGCAAAAATCGAGCTCGATTTTGAAAAAAGCACCGTTACCTCCTCGGTAAACGGCGCAGCATACCGCACAGATTATGCGCTCGGCGCAATTGCGGATTTATCGACAACCGAGCTTTGGTTTATGAATCTTTTGCCGGCAGGGCAAAATGCATATTTTGACAATGTTGTGGTTTACACCTATGACAAGGTCGAATCCAATCGCGTGCTGCTCGGCGACAAGCAGGTTGACTGGGCAAATGTTGCGCCAAAAAGCATGCAAATGAGCCAGAACCTAAAGCCGCATCCGCGCATTTTCGTAACCGAGTGGGACAGCATCAAACAAAAGATTCAAACAGATGCCAACTGCCAAAAATGGTACGAGGGCGTAAAAATGACGGCCGACAAGTTCCTCACAATGCCGGTAACCGAATTCATTGCCGGTGCAACCGGCTCGGCACTGCCGGTCAGCCAGTCGATTTTAGACATTTGCTCCAACCTCGCCTTTGTCTATAATATCGAAGGTGACGAACGCTACAAGCAGCGCTGTATTGAAGAAATTATAAACGCAGGCACCTTCCCCTCCTGGGACGAAGGGCACTATCTGACGACCGCTCAGTTTATGGCCG